>JANWVS010000557.1 GCA_025056835.1 Gemmataceae bacterium
GTGGTATCCGAATCGGTTCCACTCAAGACGAACTTCTTACCCCACCGAGTCCGCGGCCAATAATTTAGTAAAACCGGTCCCAGCGACGGCACAATCACGAGAATGACAACAACCGACACCATTCCTTGCGTCGTGCTCTGGTTGAACGCGATGGCCACTCCGGCAATCACGCCTGCCACGCCCACCACGCCAACGACGCCGGCGGTCGGCAAGAACAGTTCCGCCGCCATTAAGATCAGCCCCACGACGATCAGGATGTACGCGAGAACCAAGTTTTCCATCGCAACGTTGCCGTTCGGCTAAATTTCCTTCACGACAATGCGATTGCCTTCGATCTCAATGACTTGCACGCGCCGGCCGGCCTCGACGAAATCTCCCTCGGCAACGACATCGACGAATTCTTCCCCAAATTGCACCTTCCCGGCCGGGCGCAACATCGTCGCCGCCACGCCGATCGCCCCGAGCAAGTCAGCATACGAAGGACCGTGCGGCACCGATTCGCCACCGGACGACTCCTCTGGCGGCGTCAGAATCAAACGATTGGCGTACGGAATACTCGGCAGGTACCAAGCCAGGACGATAGCGCCAACGATCGCCGCTGCGAAGCTTAGGGCGAACGTCGTCAATGTGCCGCCCAAATCGAGCCAATCTTGCGTTGTTTCCGGCATCTTTTCCAGCGTCACGAGCACCAGACTGACGACGACCAGCAGAATGCCCGAGATGCCCGGCAAGCCAAAACCAGGGATCAAAAAAATCTCGATCCCAATCAAGACCAAGCCGAGAATGAACAAGAAAATCGCCAGGAGCGTGAACTCGCCGACAAAGGAATAAGCCCAGAAAAAGAGAACGAAACAGACCGCGGCGACAATGCCCGGAAAGGTCGCACCCGGCATTTTCAGCTCAAAAATCAGGCCGATTATCCCCAACATGATGAGCAGGAACCGGACCCACGGCTCGCGGAAAAACTCGGCGATGCGGTCGAGCCAGTCATCGCGCGATACACGAATGCGGGTGGGATCGGTGATACCGCACCAGTTGTACAACGTTTCGAGCCGGTCGATATCAATGGCGCGGGCGATCTCAAATTCACGAGCGAGCGGCGCCGTGATGACGAACGCTTTACCTTCCGGCGCTACGAGACGACCAAGTGAATTCCAGCGGGGGTTGTTCGACTTTTGATCCACCTCGAAATCTTTTTCGGTCACGACGAGCGTCGTTCCAGGATTGGCACGATCCTTAACGCGAAACAACGTCAACTGCGGATCGAGAGCCGCTTGAAAGAGCAGCGGCTCGTATCCTTGTTCTCGCGCCAAAGGCACGAGCATTTCGGCTGCCCGACGCCGCAACTCGACCTGATGGTCGCCCCGAAGGTAACTGAAATCGGCGAGGGTCGCGGTGGCATCCATGACGATTTCCGAGCAGGCCAGTGCCAGAAACGTGGCGGCGCCCAAGGAGCGGCCGGGGGGGATCCAGGCGACGAAATAGACCGGCATCGTTTCGCTCTTATCGCGCAGCCCGCTCAGCTCTTTGGCCAAGGTAGCCACGTCGCGGACTTCTCCTCTTTCCGAATCGAGGTGCAGCATGATGAAGTTGGCACCTTGACCGACGACATGCTTCAGACGTCGTCGCAACGAATTGACCTTGCCGGCGTCGAGCGGACCGCGCACCTCCACAAGCCAGGGGACTTTGGTTCGATCGGCCAGCCAATCCTCCACGAGGCTGTGTCGAGGCAATTGCAACGCCTCACGTATCTCCGCCCGCGAATTGTAGATGCCGCTCGCCAGCTTCAGAGCCATCGCCTGGTCAGCGTCAAACATCGTCTGTCCCGGTTGCAAGCCAGGCGGCGTCCCGGGTTCTACCGCGATCAACTGCTGCTTGGTTTTCCATTCCTCGATGCTCGCTGGGCTGAGAAACCGCTCTCCTTGTTGCGTTTTGACGCGCAACAGTTTCAAATCCGGCTCTATCATGCGCCATATGACATCTGGAGAAGGATAATTCTTGGCCACGGCCCGATAGGCGGTCCGTTCCGTCTCATCGAGCACTCCCCGCAAATCTCGCGTAACCCCTCCCAAGCGGGCGCGCGGTAGGTGCGAATCCGGGTCGATTTCGCTCGACATCACAATCTGGTCGCAAGCCAGCACGGGTAGGACGCTATGCTTAGTCACCACGCCGTGGACAAAGGCGACGGTCGTGATGCGCGGCCAAGCAGGGTCGACTTGTCCCGTTTGCAGCTCCCGGATGAATTTCTTCAGCGTGTTGCACGGTCCGAAATCGCTGGTCGCGTTCGGCTGTCCGCCTGGATTAAAGTCAAAAACAACATGAGTAAGTGATCGTTTCTTCAGCCCTTTCAGCGCCGCGTCGATTCGTTTGCGGATTTGATCGACTGCCTCGCTCGTGATGGGGTTGGGCACGGAAATGAACAAACCGTCTTTCGTCGGTTGTTCTTGTGCCC
>JANWVS010000558.1 GCA_025056835.1 Gemmataceae bacterium
ACGACCTCTTAACCAACATCAAGAAAGGCACCGTCAAGCTGGAGCAATTGAAGAAAGAAGAACTCCCCGAGGAACTCCGCAATCTCACCCTCGAACAACAAAAGGAGTACCTCGACAAGCTCGATCAGCGCCGCCAGGAATTGAGCCGACGCGCTCTCGAACTCGACCAAAAGCGTCGGTCGTACATCGCTGAAAAACTGAAAGAGGATGCCAAGAACGCCGCCCGCGACAGCTTCGATGGTCAAGTCCTCAACATCCTCCAGCAGCAGGCTGGCCGGGCCAACATCCGCTACGGTACGCAAGAAAAGAAGAAGGAATAGCGCCGGCCCACCTCACGGCGTCCGCCGTTTCCACGTCACCACGAACGTGTTCGTCCCCGGCAAGGTCGCGAAATGCCGGGGACGTTCTTGTTCGGGGTTCAGGCCTCGCGCCATCGTAAACGTGTCGCCCGCGATCTTGTAAATAGCCTTCTGAAGCTTGTCCTTGTTGCCGCCGTCCTGCGGCGTCATATTCAGTTCTTTCGGATCCTTGCTGGCGTCTAGTTCGATGATCGCCTCCGCCGTCAACCGATCCTTCACCTTCACGATGTACCGATTGCCTTTGATGGTCAACACCGTGCCTTCCAATCGAGCGGCAGCGATGTGCTCGCCGTTGATTTCCAGCGCCGCCATGAGCCACTCGCCTTGCAGGGCTTGCAGGTCCTTGGCATGGGGATCATGAGCCGAAGGCGAGAGGCACGCCAAGGCGCCGGCAAGGGCCAGAAGCATCGTTCGCACAGCGATTCCCTAACCGTCGACAAACGAAGTTTTGACTTTCAAGGCTCGCCGCAACCGTGCCAGGTATTCGGCCCGGGGTATTTCCACGGCGCCCATCCGCGCCGTGTGAGCCGTGACAAATTGCGTGTCGAACAGCGTGAAGCCGCGCTGCCGCAAGCGGTCGAACGTGTAGGCCAAGGCAACCTTCGACGCATCGCGGACGCGATGAAACATCGACTCACCGGCGAAGAAGCCGCCCAAGGCGACGCCGTACAAACCGCCGGCCAATTCCCCGTCGCGCCAGGTTTCCACGCTATGGGCAATCCCCAGCTGATGCAGCCGCGTGTACGCTTCAATCATCGATTCCGTCACCCACGTTCCTTCCGAACGATCGGCGCAGCCGCGCATCACGGCCGCAAAGGCCCGATTGATGGTCACCTGGAATTTGCCGCTGCGAATGGTGCGCGCCAGGCGCCGCGAGACATACAGTCCGCCGTCGGTGAGTTCAAAAATTGCCCGGGGATCGGGCGACCACCAACAGATCGGCCAGCCCTCATCGAACCACGGAAAAATGCCGTTGGCATAAGCAGCCAGGAGCGTGGCCGGCTTGAGGTCGCCGCCGACCCGAACCAGCCCATAGCGCGAGGCCGCGTCGTCGTAAATTTCGCACGCCATGGCTTCCATGATAGCAGATTTCCGAGCACGGCGGCACGGCCGGTCACGAACGTTTGCAAAACTCGGTCAACGCCGCGACGAATTCCGATTCTTTTTCGAACATCGGCAGATGGCCGCAATTCTTGATGAGCTTCCACTCGGCATGGGGAAGGTACTTCCGGTAGGCTTCGCCATACACCGGCGGCACGAGCCGATCGTCGTCACCCCACAGCAGCAACGTGGGGCAGTGCACGCGCCGCAGTCGGCTGGCCAGCTTGGGATCGTAAGGCCGGTCCCAAACGAGCCGGGCCAAGACCGTCATATTCTGGTAGGCGACGAGCATCGCCTGATCGTCGTTTTCCTTTTTGATGACGAGCGTTGCCATGTAGCCTTGCGGGTCGTGGAAGAGCAGCTCCCGCAACTGATCGCGATTTTGCATGAAGCGAAACAGGTCAGGCAAAGGCTGCTCCGGCACCCAAAGCCCCGGAGCATCGGCAAGCCAAAGTTTGCGGACTCGTTCCGGCCAACGCACGGCAAATTCGGCTGCGATCCACCCCCCCAAGCTGACGCCGCCGAGGATCACCTCGTCCAGGCCGAGGGCATCGAACAATTCAACGTAGTGAAAGGCCATATCTTCGATGGTGTCGATTTGATCGAAGCCGCCTGATTGGCCAAAGCCTGGATGGGTCGGCGCCAAAACGTGGAAATGCCTGGCCAGCCCGGCATGGAACGGAAACCACATAAACGATTCGCCGAGCGTGCTGTGCAGATACACCAACGGCGGGCCTTCGCCTCCCTGCATGATCACCACCGGCCGACCGTGCAGGTCGATCGTCTCGGGCTGGCCGCCGCCTTTGGAGAGGAACACGCGGGCGCCATACTTCAGTCGCTTGAGAGTTTCCAACATAGCAGGGCCACTTTCGGGGTCGATGGCGGCGTCGGCGTCATTTTACGAGGCGAGTCGCGTGCGGGGCAAAACCTCCCGAGCCAGCAATTCCATGCTTTTGCGCGCATGCTCGTGCGACATGGTGCCTGTTTGGCA
>JANWVS010000559.1 GCA_025056835.1 Gemmataceae bacterium
CCTGGCACTGGCCGATTTCCGAGGCAAAGTCGTGGTTGTGTTCTTTTGGGGGCACTGGTCGCCGGCATGCCGGGCGTACTACGCCAAGCTGCGCGAGCTGTGCCAGCTTCACGACGGAAAACCTTTTGCCGTCCTGGGCATCAATAGCGACAACGATCGCGAAGCTGCCAAAGAGATTCTGCGAACGGCCAATCTCCCGTGGCTGAACCTCTGGAACGGCGGCAGCAAGAATGGCCCGCTATCCACGGCCTACAAAGTTCGCGCCTGGCCCGTGATCTATGTGATCGACCAACGCGGCGTGATTCGCGCGCGCAACGTCGACGCCGCGGCCCTGGCCGAAGTGGTCGCCAAATGGTTGGCGGCGGTCGAAAAATAAACGGCAGCAGGCGCCTTCCGCAGCAGCAAACCAATGGGCCGCTGGCACCTTCGTCAGTAGCGGCCTTTTGCCGGCATGGGGCCAAACCCGCGGAAGCCGTGCCCGATCGAAATGTCCCAGCGATTCAGCGGTTCACCGTGATCGCGGAAAACGACTTCCTCGAGTTCCTCGAGACAATCAAAGGCTTCTTGAAGCTGTTTGGTCCGGCCGCCGACGATGAGAAAAGTCTGGCCGCGAAAAACCTCTGGGTCGGCAAGCGGATTTGGCCGCCACAGGTCGTATTGACTATGGCGTTCCCCGAGAGCGGAGCCGAAACAATAAACGCGCGGGTGTCCGTCGCAATAAAACGCCAATGCTCCTGGTTCGATCCAAGTGACCGCAGCGAGTAGCGGGTCGATGCCCCGGCTGCGCAAGCGCTGGCGCAAAGAATCGATGTGTCGAGCGAGGAACTGCCGGCCGCGCAGCCGAGCCGTGGGATCGAAACGCCGCACCGGTGTGGGATTTCGCGGGGTGGCCGGACCGGCAATCCGGGCCAAGACCGGCTGAACCAGCGACATCCGATGGATCAGAATCGACAACGCCAATCCCGCGACGACGAAACCGGCCGTCCAACTCATGATCCAGCGCCGACGAGCCAAGTCTGGGGATTGCAGTTCGTCGGCCAGCCAGACCGCGGCCAAGACCACGCCGCTGATATAGGCGGCTACAGGCCAATTCGCTTCTCCCCCGCCATTCTTGAGGCTGAAAATTCCAAAGAAAATGAACATCGGCACCGAGAGCCACCAGAGATACAGCAACTTGGGGCAGGTCTCACGACCGGGACGATGCCCCCAAGCGCTCCTGGCCCAGACGACAAACCAGAAACCGAGCAGAACGGCGAATTGGGTGGCGAGGTAGCGCAGCGGCCCAAACCAGTGGAAGGCGTTGCCTAGACCGGCATGGCCTCCGGTGTGACGCACCGTGACCCAGTCGTGGCGCCAGTTCCACAGTACAATCGGCAAACAGCAAATGACGACAATGCCCGACATGAGCCAGAAACCGGGGCGCCACAACTGACCGCGATAACCCGGCGTCGTCCAAAGGAACAGCCCGAAAAAGGGGAGGAACAGGACCATCGTGTATTTGGCGAGAATGCCGGTGCCGACGAGTAAACCTAGAGCGATCCAAGGCCCCAGGCTCGATCGCTTGGGCTGTTCTGACGTGGGAAAAATCGCGCGATGCCCCGCAACGAGCGCCCAGCACCAGAGGCAGGTATAGGGAGCGTCGATGGTCATCAGGGACGAGCCGGCCGCCATCATCGGCATGGTCAAGGCGATGGCAACAACGGCCAGAGCGAGCGCCTCGCGCCGGGTCGTTTGCACGGTGAGAACGTAAAGTCCCGCCACCAGCAAACTGCCGCACACGACCGCAGGAAACCGCACGGACAGGACTTCGCTGCCGGTGAGGTGTACGGAAAGGGCGCCCAGCAACTCGCAGCTAAGTCGAATAAGCCAGGCGATGAGCGGGCCTTTGCTGTAGTAGCTCCAGTCGAGTTGTCGCGACCAGTCCCAATAATGGGCTTCGTCGGGGGCCAGGTCCAGCGGGCAAAAAGCAGCGAGATAAACAACTCGGGCAAACGCGACCGAAACGATAAGGAGGCCGGCGATTATACGGCAGCGCCAGGCAGTCAAAACCATAGTGCATCCCTGCACATCCGCCGGTCCGTCGAGGAACCGGCTGGGCGAGCATGCTCAAAGAAGTGTCGTTCACACCGCGACGATGTCCCCGACGAGCTTGGCGAGAGCTTCATGCGTGAGTGTGAAGCTGATCTGGCGGCGCTTCTGCCCTGGCTCGTGGGAAGCCTCAAAACGCCGCACGGTCGCCTGGGCTAAATGACGCAGACGGACTTCGTAGTAAAAGAGTTTGTCGCCGCGCTTCGCCGGCTGAGCGCTTCGAAGCATGGCTTCCTCCTTGCCGGCATCAATCTCGATGATCGCCAGGGGCTCCAGCAAACCGGTGACGCGCTGGACGACTCGTTTGGCCCAATCCTCGACCGTACCCCCCAAGGCACAGTTGCGGTGCAAGGCGACTTC
>JANWVS010000055.1 GCA_025056835.1 Gemmataceae bacterium
CTCAGCCGATTAACGAGGTTGTGCGCGACATTGGCGAACTCGTCGAGGTCTTGAGCCGCGCCTTGGCCGATTAGCCTCGATACTTCCGCGCCTTGGGCGCTGTCGCGCGACCGGTTGCGCTTCGCGAAGTGAAGCGGCGCCAAGCCGTTGCGGCACCGGCTCGTGACGGCCGTTGCGCGGTCGGGATTTGCTTGCCGCCCGCTGCCGTAGTTCCAATGCTAAGAGTAGCATTCCACGCCCCCACGACGCGTCGTGGTCTCGGATCTTAGGGAGGGAAATCACATGGCGCCCATCAAGAAGATCGGTATGCTCGTTGGCGGCGGACCGGCACCGGGAATCAACGGCGTCATCGCGGCGGTGACGGTCGAGGCCATCAACCAAGGAATCGAGGTGCTGGGGTTTCAGGACGGCTACCGCTGGCTGGTCAAAGGCTTGGAAGAAGCCAAGCGGCATTGCCGGCGCCTGACCGAAGAAGACGTCGTACCGATCTATAACCGGGGCGGCTCCATCCTCGGCACCTCCCGCACCAACCCCGTCAACGAAATCGATACGGTGATCACCGCCTTGCGCGGCTTGGGTGTCGACGCGTTGGTTTCCATCGGCGGTGACGACACGGCGACATCGGCCAGTCGTGTTTTCGTCAGGGCGGGCGGCGCCATTCGCGTGGCCCACGTTCCCAAGACGATCGACAACGACCTGCCCCTGCCGGCGAACACCGTGACTTTCGGCTTTCAGACCGCCCGCCATTACGGCACCCAGATTGTGCAAAACCTCATGGTCGATGCTCAGACGACATCGCGCTGGTATTTGACGGTCAGCATGGGGCGAGCCGCCGGACATTTGGCCTTGGGCATCGGTACCGCCGCCAACGCGACCATCACAATTATTCCCGAGGAATTTCGGAACACCTCGATCCCCTTGCACCATTTGCTCGACATTGTGCTCGGTTCGATCATCAAGTGCAAGGCGCATGGCCTCAATTACGGCGTCGCCGTGCTGGCGGAAGGACTGATCGAAACCGTCGACAAGAAAGAACTGACCGACATCATGCAGTCGCGCAACGGCCGATACGGCAATTTCTCGGTCGATGCGTTCGGCCATCCGCGTTTGGGGGAAATCGAATTCGGCAAGCTGATTCGTGAATTCCTGGTCAAGCGCATGGAACCGTTTCCCATGCTGAAGACGACGTTTATCGACAAAGACCTCGGCTACGAACTCCGCTGCGCCGACCCGATTCCGTTCGACGTCGAATACACGCGCGACTTGGGCTACGGTGCGGTCAAGTTCCTCCAATCGCCACGCGCGCAAGAGGTGGGGGCCATGATCAGCTACGTGCAAGGGGAGTTGAAACCGTTGCCTTTGGAGCTTGATCCCGAGAAAAACCACATGCCGACGCGGATCGTCAACATCGACGGCGAAGGCTATGAATGCGCCCGCAAATACATGCGGCGCCTGGAACGCACCGATTTCGAAGACCCCGTTCGCTGTGGCGTGTTAGCGGATACCGTCAAGATGAACCGCGACGAGTTTCGCCAACGGTTCGGCTATATCGTCGGCCTGAAAGGCGAGGTCGGGCACTGAGAGAAGGCCAGCCACGGACCGGCCCACGGAGCCTGCCCGCGCCGGCGAAAGTTCGTAAAATCTCTTGTGCGGCAAGTCGCGGCGCGAGAGAATACAAAAGTCCGCCACGAAGTTTCCCGCCTTGCCGGCGTCTCGGCCGGCGCTTGTGAAGTCCGCCCGACTGACTTTTTTTCACGGAGCCGCGCGATGTCTCGGTGCTGGGGCTGGCTGTGGAGTGGCTGTTTGATCGGCTGGTTGTCCGGTGGCGCGGCGGCCCAACAACCCCCGGCCAAGGCCGACGACAACTTGCCGGACAAGGTGAGCTTCTACAAGGACATTCGCCCAATCTTCCAGCAACACTGCCAAGGCTGTCACCAACCCGCCAAGGCCCAAGGCGGTTACGTCATGACGAGCTTCGCAGAGCTGTTCAAGAAAACCGACCGGGATGTGGCCGGAATCGTCCCGGGACAGCCCGAGCGAAGCGCCGTTTATCAGCAGATCACACCGCGCGACGGCAAACCGCCGGCCATGCCGCGCGACCGTGACCCCTTATCGCCGCGCGATGTGCTGTTGGTGAAGAGATGGATCGAACAAGGTGCTGCCGACGATACGCCGGCCTCGGCCCGGGCGCCCGAAGTTGACATGGATCATCCGCCGGTCTACATCCTGCCTCCGGTCATTACCGGCTTGGCGTACAGTCCTTCGGGAGAATATCTCGCGGTTACCGGCTATCACGAGACCTTGTTGCACAGAATTGATGACAAAGGCCAGACTTTGGTCGCGCGACTCGTCGGCCTCGCCGAGCGGGTTCAATCCGTGGCCTTCTCGCCCGACGGCAAGTGGCTCGCCGCTGTCGGCGGTAGTCCCGGCCGCTTCGGCGAAGTCCAATTGTGGGACGTTGCCAAAAAGCGGCTCAAGTACTCCTTGACCGTTACGTTCGACACCCTCTACGGTGCCAGTTGGTCGCCGGACGGTAAACTGCTCGCCTTCGGGGGCGGCGACAACTCCGTTCGGGCGATCGACGTCGATAGCGGTAAACAAGTGCTCTTCCAGGGTGCTCACAATGATTGGGTCTTCGGCACGGTCTTTTCCACTAAAGGAACCCATTTGGTGTCGGTCAGCCGCGACCGCTCGATGAAACTCACGGAGGTCGCCACCGCCCGCCTGGAAGACAACATCACCAGCATTACTCCTGGGGCCTTGAAGGGAGGGTTGCAAAGCGTCGACCGGCATCCCACGAAGGATGAATTGGTCATCGGCGGCGCTGATGGCGTTCCTAAAACGTATCAGATGTACCGCACGAAAGCGCGCATGATCGGCGATGATTTCAATTTGATCCGAACCTTCCCGGCCATGGCGGGGCGCATTTTTGCGGTCAAATACAGCCCCGACGGCAACCGCATTGCCGCGGGCAGCAGCCACGACGGCAAGGGCGAGGTTCGTATTTTCCAGGCGGCCGACGCCAAGCTCGTGGCCACCCTCGAAGGCGAACGGGGACCCGTTTATGCGCTGGCGTTTCGACCGGACGGTAAGATGATCGCCTCAGCCGGTTTCGATGGCGTGGTCCGGATTAACGATCCCAACGACGGCAAGCTCATGCGCGAGTTCGTGCCCGTGCCGCTCGCCAGTGCCATCAAGACGACGAGCAAGTAAGTTACGGATCGGATTCAACCCAGACAGCTAGGAACCAAGACGATGAAACGCTTTTGGCTCTCGCTTGTACCATTCATCTCGTTCGCGCTGCCCGTGTCGGCCCAGGGGCCGGCGGAGGAAAAACTGCCGCCAGGGGCCAAACTCCGTGCCGTCGAGGTGCGGCCGGAACGCATTGTTCTTCAGCATCCCTTCGACTATCGCCAAGTGCTCATCACTGGGGTGCTGGAGAATGGCGACCGCGTTGACCTGACGCGCTTGGCTCGCTGGAAGGTCCCAGACCACCTGGTGCAAGTCTCGCCGCGCGGTCAAGTCCGGCCGAAGGGCGACGGCACCGGCGCTCTGGAGTTCACCGTTTTCGAGAAGTCGGGCGGCATACCCGTCGAAGTGAAGGGCCAGAAGGAGAAGTACACCGTCAGCTTCGTTCGCGATGTGATGCCGGTCCTTTCCAAATTAGGTTGCAACGCCGGCACGTGCCACGGAGCAGCCCAAGGGAAAAACGGTTTTCAACTCTCCCTGCGCGGCTATGACCCGTTGTTTGACCACCGCGCGTTGATCGACGACATTGCCGGCCGTCGCTTCAATCGCGCGGCGCCCGAACGAAGTCTCATGCTGATGAAGCCCGTGGGCGCGGTTCCCCACGTCGGCGGAGTGCTGATGCAGCCGGGCGAGCCGTATTATGAGTTGCTCAAGCTCTGGATTGCCGAAGGCGTCACCCTGGATCTGCACGCACCGCGAGTAACCCGCATCGAGGTCTTTCCGCCGAGCATTGTCATTCCGCTGCCCGGCATGAAGCAGCAATACACCGTCTGGGCGACCTACAGCGACGGCAGCCAGCGCGACGTCACTGCCGAGGCGTTCTTGCAAAGCAGCAACACCGAAGTAGCCACCGTGGACGGGCAGGGCCTCGCAACCGCCGTCCGACGCGGCGAAACCGCCCTGTTGGCCCGCTACGAAGGAAACTATGCGGCCGCTACTTTGATCATTATGGGAGATCGCACCGGCTTTGTATGGAACCATCCGCCGACGCACAACTGGATCGATGAGTTGGTCTACGAAAAACTGCAAAGCATCAAGGTACTGCCGAGCGATTTGTGCAGCGACACCGACTTTCTCCGGCGCATTTATCTCGACCTGACGGGGCTGCCGCCGGAACCGGAGGCGGTGCGAGCCTTCCTGGCCGATGCCCGGCCCAGTCGCGTGAAACGCGAGGAGTTAATCGACAAATTGGTGGGAAGCGCCGATTACGTCGAACACTGGACCAACAAGTGGGCCGACTTGCTGCAAGTCAATCGGAAATTCCTCGGGGTAGCCGGCGCACAAGCCTTCCGCGATTACATCAAGAATGCCATCGCCAAGAACGTGCCCTATGACCAATTCTGCTATCAATTGCTGACGGCGTCGGGTTCCAACATGGAAAATCCCGCGGCCGCGTACTTCAAAATTCTCCGCGATCCCGAGGCGGCGATGGAAAACACCACGCATCTCTTCCTCGCCGTACGCTTCAATTGCAACAAGTGCCACGACCATCCGTTTGAGCGCTGGACGCAGAATCAATACTACAGCCTCGCCAATTACTTCGCTCAGGTCGCTCGCACGGAGGATCCCAAGTACAAAGGCCAACGGACGGAGGCCACGGCCGTGCGACCGGCGCTGCCGCTGGTGGAAATCATCAAAGACACCAATTCGGGCGACATCAAGAACGAACGCACCGGTCAGACAGCGATCGTGTCGTTTCCGTTCACCCATGCCGGCATGCCGAAGTCCGAAGGCACCCGGCGCGAACAACTGGCCAAGTGGCTCACCGCCAAGGAAAATCCGTACTTTGCCAAGAGCTATGTCAACCGTCTCTGGAGTTATCTCTTCGGTGTCGGTTTAATCGAGCCGATCGATGACATCCGGGCCGGCAATCCGCCGAGCAATCCGAAGCTGCTCGACCGCCTCACCCAGGAATTTATCGAATCGGGCTTCGACGTGCAGCACATGGTGAAATTGATATGCAAATCGCGGACGTACCAGCATTCCTACGCCACGAACCGATGGAATGCCGACGACGAAGTCAACTACTCGCACGCCTTGGCTCGTCGGCTGCCGGCCGAGGTCTTGTACGACACCATCCATCGCGCCGCCGGATCCCTGTCGCGTCTGCCGGGCTTGCCGCCGGGCGCACGGGCCGCCCAGGCCTTGGATGCCAACGTGGTCGCTCCGGGCGGCTTTTTCGAACTCTTCGGCCGACCGCCCCGCGAGAGCGCCTGCGAGTGCGAACGTTCCAACAACATCTTGCTGGGGCCTGTCCTGAGTCTCGTCACCGGGCCGGTCTTGGCCGAGGCCTTGCGCGATCCGAATAATCGGATCAACAAAATTGCCGCGGCGGCGACGGACGACGCCAAGGCCGTCGAAGAGATCTATCTGGCCCTGCTGTCCCGTCTGCCGACGAAAGAAGAAACCGCGATCGGCATCGAGGCGCTCCGAGGCAACGAAGCCGAACATGCCAAACTCGTCGCCGAGCGGCAACGGCGGGAGGCGGAGTTGGCGGCCTACGAAAAGCGGCTGCCGCAACTCCAAGCGGCCTGGGAAGCCAACGTCGTGCGCACGCCGACGTGGACAGTTCTCGAACCCTTGGAAATGAAATCGAGCGCCGGGGCCGTGTTCACAAAGCTGCCCGATCGTTCGATCCTTGTCTCGGGAACACTGACGACGCCCGAGACCTACACCCTCAAGTTTCGCACCGATTTGGTGGGCATCACGGGCTTCCGCCTCGAGGTCTTGGCCGACGACAAGCTCCCAGCTAAGGGGCCCGGCCGCGCGTCCAACGGCAACTTCGTGCTCGGCGAATTCCAAGTCACCTACGCCAAGGACGACAACGACAAACCCAAACGCCTGCAACTGACTCGGCCACAGGCGACCTTTTCCCAAGAAGGGTTCAACGTCAGCAATCTCATTGACAACAATCCCGACAGCGGTTGGGCGATCGCCCCTCAGTTCGGCAAGAACCAGACCGTGGTACTGGAAGCCGCCGCCAAGATCGGCTCGAAAGAAGGTACGACGTTGACGATCCATTTAATCCATAAGTTCCCGTCGAAAGACCACACCGTGGGCCGCTTCCGCATCTCGGCGACGACGGTCAAGCCGCCGGTGCTGTTGCAAGGGCAGGCGCCGGAATACATCACGAAGTTGCTCGACATTCCGGTGGAACAACGTACTCCCGAGCAAAAGGCTCAGGTCACGAATTACTATCGCTCGATCGATCAAGAACTAGCTCGGCTCAGCAGGCAAGTGGCCGACTTCATTGTGCCGGCATCGCCGCGAGCGCTCGGGGCGCAAGACCTCGCGTGGGCGCTGATGAACAGCCCTGCCTTCTTGTTCAATCACTAAGTCGCTCTGGGTGCGTCAGCCCCGAGGTCCGTCAGTAGCCGGCAGCGTGGCCGCTGAGCCGTTGGTCAGCCGCGGCCACGAATCCTCCCGTCTGCCAATTGACCCAAATGGAGTGGGCATCGCCTTGTTTCGTGGCGGGTACCACGCGATGACCCAATCGGACCAGCGCCTGAACCGTCGCCGCTTGCGCCTTTGCATTTTCCAGCCGCAGTTCGTCCGGAAACCACTGGTGGTGCAGTCGCGGAGCAGCGACCGCGTCCTGAAGAGGCATGCGGTAATCGATGACGTTGACGACAACCCCCAAGACCGTGTTGATGATCGTCCGACCTCCCGGGCTGCCGGTGACGAGGACGACCTTGCCGTTCTTGGCAACGATGGTCGGCGTTTGCGAGCTGAGCATGCGTTTGCCGGGCGCGATCAGGTTGGGGTCGGTACCGATCGTTCCTTGGCGGTCGGTGACTCCGGGACGGCGGTTGAAGTCCATCATCTCGTTGTTGAGCAAGAAACCGGCCCCGCGGACGACGACGCGCGAACCGTAGCTGTGTTCGAGCGTGTACGTGTTCGCCACGGCGAGGCCATCCTTGTCGATAACGGAAAAGTGGGTCGTGCTTTCGCCCTCGTCCGCGAGGACGATGTCCTTGGCGAGATCCGCGCTCGGCGTGGCCCGGGTCAGGTCGATGCTCGCGGCGAGTTTTTGGGCATAAGATTTCGTCGTGAGATGATTCGGTATGGCGGTAAACGCCGGGTCGCCCAGATAGCGGGCACGGTCGCAATAGGCCCGGCGCATCGCCTCGGCCATGAGATGGAGCGTTTCGGGCGCGAAGCGGGGCTGCTTGGCAAGGTCGAAGTTTTCAAGAATGTTGAGCATCTGCACCAAGACGATGCCGCCTGAGCTGGGCGGTGGGGGAGCGTAGATGTCGTAGCCGCGGTAGACCCCGTGGATCGGTTCGCGCAGCTTGGCCTGGTAGCCGGCGAGATCCTGCTTGGTGATGAGTCCACCGCCGGCTTTCATTTCCGCGACGATTTGGTCGGCAATGATGCCCGAGTAAAACGCATCCGGACCTTGCTCTGCGAGCACACGGAGAGTCTTAGCTAGGTCCGGCTGCATGAGCCGCTCGCCCGGTTTCCAACGAGAGCCGTCGCTCTTGCCGAAAACGCGGCAGAACTCGGGGAAATCCTTCGAGGCCGCAACGACGCCGTTGAGCGACGCCGCTTCATGCTGGTCGAGCACGAAACCATTCTGGGCCAGGTCGACGGCCGGGAGGACGACCTCTTTCCAAGGCAGCTTGCCGAATTTTTGATGAGCCAATGCCAGGCCGCGCACCGTTCCCGGCACGCCGACGATACGATGGCCCAGGGCGCGGTCGTCGTTGACGTACATCGTCTTATGGGCCGCGGCGGGAGCGGTTTCGCGGTATTCAACTACGGTCGGCTTTCCCCCCGGCGGGTGGATGACCATGAATCCTCCCCCGCCGATGTTGCCTGCTGCCGGATGCGTGACAGCCAGGGCAAACGCCGTGGCCACAGCGGCGTCGACAGCGTTTCCGCCGCGGCGCAGAATCGCCAGCCCCACCTCGGCGCCCGGCCGGGAAACAGCGACGACCACGCCGTTGCGGAATTCCTGGGCTGTCGCTTGCGCGTGTGCAATCGGTGCGAAGATGCCCGCGAGGAGTGCCAGGACCACTGCCGCGCGCCGATGCCGATTTGGCCGAACCATAAGCTCACCCGTCGTGCAAGCGCCGGTTTAACCTCCCGTTGCGTCGTCAGCGACGGGGGTTGTTTGCCGCCGGCTCGCCCAGACCTGTGATTTCCGCTAGACCGGTCGGTGATTGACCGTGGCCAGGGCCGTGCGCCGAGTGCCTGGGTTAGCGCGGCACAAAATAGGTTTCCGTGGTGACGCCGAACGGCCGGAATATACCGAGGCCGAAATAGCGGCGCGTCGTGATCGTACCAGGCACAAGCACGGTCGCAGGCGCGGCGTACACGGTCGTCTCCACCGGCGGCGGGACGACGACCGGCGGATTCGCGGGAGGATACAAGGAGTAGCTGACGGAAGGGGGGGCTGGAACCGCCACGGACGGGAGATACACGGGGCGCTCAACGACCACGACAGGCGGCGGAGCCAACACCACGCGGGGCGGTGATTGCACGACGATAACCTGTCCCTGGGCCGAGCTCACCGCGAGCACCATGGCGACCAACGCCGTTGCTGCGAAGCGAATCATAATGAATCCTCCTCTGGGGGTACGCCGAAGGGGGGTTCCCAAG
>JANWVS010000560.1 GCA_025056835.1 Gemmataceae bacterium
CAATCATTGAGCTTTTGGGGGAGCAAGCGGCCCCAGTGGTCGGCCACTGCCTTTTTGTAGGGTGGCCGCCCCTCGGCAATCCCCTGGCACAACACGACCCAGAGCAAGGACGACACGAAAAGCGACGCGGTTCGGCGCGAAACCATGGCTAGCCCCTACTGTGGATGGTGAGGAGTAGATA
Organism: Gemmataceae bacterium; assembly: GCA_025056835.1. GTDB lineage: Bacteria > Planctomycetota > Planctomycetia > Gemmatales > Gemmataceae > JANWVS01. The sequence goes on from JANWVS010000560.1 coordinate 182, forward strand.
CCTAGGCAGGCCACCGACATTGTACCCTAGACGGGCGCGTTTTGCCAGACGGCGACGAACAACAATCGCTCGAGCCGGCCGGACTGTTCGCTGGTGCCATAAATCCTTTTGCGTCGGTCGTAAACCGACCCGGGTCGCTGGAGAAATAACGACTTGCGCTTCCTCGAACGGTCCTGAGGCCGAGCCGGCACAAACGCCGCACCTGTTCTCGTGTCGATGACCTTATTTACCCGGGTGAAGTCGTATGCTCGAAACGGATCGTCCCCGGTATAAATACGCTAAACCTGCCCCGATCCCGAGACGGAACGGCAATCACACCCATGCGCGTTTTTCACGTTGCCACAGAATGCGCCAATGTTGTCAGTGTCGGCGGCCTAGGGGATGTCGTCTTTCAACTGGCCAAGCACGGCGCTCTTCAAGGTATCGACACCACGGTCATCCTTCCGAAATATGGCTGCCTCGACGCGAACTTCACGCAACGCTACGGCGCCGAACTTGCCGCCAAGCTTGCCCAGGCCCTTGCGATCCCGATTTGGTTGGCCTACCCGGGCAAGACCGATCCCGTCGACGAAAAAGAACCGGTGCGCTTCGCGGAGATCAAGTTGCCTGTCGGTGCCGCGACGGTGACGCTCTGCTTCGTCGATTCACCGCGGTTCGCCCGACGTCAACAGCCCTATGGCCGACCGGCCTACGTCGATTATTATCCGATTAACCTGCTCTTGCAAAAAGCAGCGCTGGCCCGTATCCAGCGGGTAACGCATGAGCAAGACGAAGTCGTAATCCACGGCCATGATGCCCACGTCGGCATGTTGCCGCTGCTCGCCCGGCATAGCCGACTCTTCGCCGCCACGCACCTCGGGCGTTTCAAATACGTTACCACGGCCCACAATTGCGGCTGGGGTTTGAGGCAGCGATTGTGGATGAAAGCGTTCGAGACGGAAAAGCGCTTCTTGACCTCGGCGTTGGATGTGCCCTGGGAGCTGATCAACACTTGTGTCGTCGAGGACGGCGACATTCCGATCCCCGGCTTCGAGCCGTTTGCGGCGGCAGCGCTGTACGGCGATCATCTCACGGTGGTGAGCGAGGGGTATTGTTGGGAGTTGCTGCAAGGAGGTCGGTCGGACACCGCGGAGTGCGACCGCGAAGTGCTGGCCTTCGCCCGCTTTTTGGAAAAGCAGCGCCGCGCCGGCCTGATGCGTGCACGACTCATCGGCATTACCAATGGGATCGACCCCGCCGAAGTTGGACCGGAAGCGTTGCCCCCTGCGGTTCGGCCCACGTCGCTGCGCCCGGGAGATTTCGCCTGGAAGCCCGAATTTCGTCGCGGGTTCCTGCATCGATTACGCCAGCCGTCGACCCGCCCCGAGTATTGGCGCGAGGTCACGGTAGCGCACGGCAGCCTCGACGCCGTTGATCCGCAGCGCGGAGTCTTGTTCACGTGCATCGGCCGTGCCGATCGGCAGAAGGGTATGGACCTACTCGCGCGAGCCATCGAGGAAACGTTCGTCTTTCATGACCACGCCGCCTTGTGTTTGCTCGGCGGGAGTGAATTGCCGGAACTTAAGGCCGTGGCCCAGCGCTTTCCCGGCCGGGTGGCCATTCTCGACGGCCGCAGCGAGAGTGTCGCCAAGGAGATCTACGCCGCCGGCGACTTCTTCCTCATTCCGTCGCGCTTCGAGCCGTGTGGTTTGGTTGATTATCGTGCGCAACTCAACGGCAATATCCCGGTCGCCAATCAGGTTGGGGGATTAGCCAAGATCATCCATGGCTACACGGGACTAGGTTTTTTCGGCCTGGGCGACCGCACGATCCTGCGTGGCTTGGTCAACGCGATCCATGCGGCCATCGCCTTGCACGCCGACGCCGCCGCCAGGCCTGCCATGATGGCTCGCGCCGACGCCTGGGTGCGCCAGCATCACACCTGGGATCGGGTCTTTCCCGCCTACCGGGAGCTCTATAGTTCGAAAGTGACTGCACCGTTGGTAAGCCACAACGGCTGAGCCGCGACGCCCAACGGCCGGTCGTCCGATGGCCGACGCCTCGATGGGCCGTTGCGCGACTCACGCCGGTCATGTCACTCGGGCAAAGGCTTGCCTTTCGTTTCCGGCAAGAAGGGAAGTACGACATAGCCGACGAAGAACACGGCGCACATCGTCACGCCGGCATAGCGCAGGCTGAGAATCGGCTCACCGGCAATGCTTTGGAAAAACTGCTCTAGAGCGGCCTTGACCAGCGGTCCCACCGCGGCGACGAAACGACC
>JANWVS010000561.1 GCA_025056835.1 Gemmataceae bacterium
CACCTGGTACGCCGCCAAGCAGCGCTGGGACATGTCGCCCGGCTACGATGTGAAGAACCACGCCTCGTTTACCCGCAGCGTGATCCTCGAATGCCTGGTCTGCCATGCCGGCCGCGTTGAGCCGGTCGATGGAGCCTTAAGCCGATTCAAGCTCCACGAACATGCCATTGGCTGCGAAAACTGCCACGGCCCCGGCTCGCTCCACCAACAACGGCACCGCGCCGCCGCGGCCAAGGGAGACGAAGGGGAGGATTGGACGATCGTCAATCCGCGCAAACTCTCGCGTTCCCTGCTGGAATCGGTATGTGCTCACTGCCATCAGCACGGGGCCGTGTCGGTGTTCGTTCGCGGCCGGCAGCCGACCGATTTCCGCCCGGGCACGCCTCTCACCGATTATCGGATCGACTATGTCTTCGATGTCGGCAGCGAGCAAATGACCGTCGTCGGCCACATGGAGCAGTTGCGCAAGAGCCGGTGCTACCAGAAGTCACCAGAAATGACGTGCATTACTTGCCATCATCCACATCCGCGGCAGCCGACGAAGGACGTCGTCGCGGAACAACGGGGAATGTGTTTGAGCTGCCACGCCGCCGAGAGTTGTTCCTTGCCGACCGCCAAGCGTCACCAGAAGGAGCCGGCGGACAACTGCGTCGTTTGCCACATGCCGCGCGGCGACACCGATATCCCGCACCTCGCCTTTACGCATCATCGCATCGGCCGCCATCAGCCCGGACAACCGGCACCCACGTCCCTACCGAACCTGGTACCGGCAACCGATACCGGCAATCTGTCGGAGCTGGATCGGCAACGCAACCTCGGCATCGCCTATGTTCGCGTCGCCCAGATACCAAAGTACGCCGAATTTGCCGACGTCTTTCGCCAGCGCGGCGAACAACTCTTGAGTAAGGTGTACGAGGCCGGCTTGCGGCGCGACGACCTGGCCGAGTCGCTGTGGACGCTAACGCGAACCACCGACTATGAACGATCTCTCGATTATGCGCGCGACATTGTCGCGGCCAAGGATGCGACGCCCCACTTCCGCGTCCGCGCCCAGGTCGCCCTCGCCTATTATGAGTTGCGCCATGGCGAATTCGAACGTGGTTTGTCGTTGCTTCAAGAACTAACCACGCTCCAGCGCAACGCCGAAGACTGGCGGCTGTTGGGCCTGGCTCACCTCGAACGCGGTCAAACCAAGACCGCCCTCGCCGCCTTACAGAAAGCACTCACGATCCAGCCGTTCGAGCCTCTCTACCATTTCGCCCTGGCAGAAGTGTACCAACGGATTGGAGAGACCGAGCGCTCGGCAGAGCATAAACAGAAAGGCCGCCGCCTTCAGGAGCACCTGGGGAATACTAAATTAGGCGATGCCCCTTGAGCGGAGCGGAACGCGGCCCGGCTGCGTTCTGCTTCGGCCCGCATCGTCTCAACGTGCGCCGCCTCCGGATCCGTAAGCAGCAAATTGCCTGAGAGGTCGCACCAACGCAACCACTGATCGTTCCGGTCCTCGAACGTGCCACGCCATAGTGTCAGTCCCAAGCCCAGCAGGTACAGCCACGTCCCGCACCGGACCTATTCCGGCGTCCGCAAGGCGTCGTCCAGCAGCCGCATTTGCTTTTCGGAATAAATGCCGTCCACGGGCGCTCCGTCGTCGATTTGGTACTCATCGAGGTTTGGCACGACTTCCGGCAGAGCGAGTTCGACTTGCCCAGCGACTTCGGGCCGGGACAGAGAGGACGCGGTTGACATGGGTTGTCGTTCTGTGTCACGTTGGGGACGTAGGTTGCCATCGTGACCGATTCTGCCAGCTGATACCAGGCTCAATGCGGGTGATATTCCAAGGAGATGTCCAACGCCGGCGCCGAGTGCGTCAACGCTCCCACGCTGATCCGATCGACGCCGGTCTCGGCAATCGCCCGAACCGTCTGGAGCGTCACGCCTCCCGAGGCCTCCAGCAAAACGTCCGGGGCCTGTCGGTTGCGCCGTTGCACGGCTTCGCGCAATTGCTCCAACGACATATTGTCGAGCAAGACAATCGCTGGTCGGCAAGCCAAGGCCTGCGGCAACTGCGCCAGCGAATCCACTTCGACCTCGACCGGCAGATCAGGACATTTTTCCTGGGCCGCCAGAACGGCCGCAGCGACGGGGTTGGCGCTACGATGCAGGGCGGCGAGATGATTGTCTTTGATCAGGATGGCGTCGTAAAGTCCGCGACGATGATTGTCGCCGCCTCCCTGTCGCACAGCGTATTTTTCCAGCAAGCGCCAGCCCGGCAGGGTTTTCCGCGTGTCGAGGATCCGCACTGGCAAACCGGCCACCGCCTCGACGTAGCGGCGCGTGAGCGTCGCAATCCCGGAGAGGTGCTGGAGAAAATTGAGCGCTGTTCGTTCCGCGGCGAGCAAGGAGCGCATCCGCCCCGAAATCGTAGCCAGGTGGTCGCCAGG
>JANWVS010000562.1 GCA_025056835.1 Gemmataceae bacterium
CGTCGCCGCGCTCGCTCGGCCAGTTCCAAGATCGCATGAGGTCAGGTGATAACTCGGTAACGTCGACAAAGCGACGCCCCCCCTTGTCGTCGGGTTGATTGTGATACAAATGACAGCCGCCGACGCCGGTGATGAAAAGGTCGATCCAGCCGTCGTTGTCGAAATCACCGACCGCCGCGCCCATGCCATAGAAGGAAACATCCAAACCCACGGCTTTGGTCATTTCCGCGAATTTGCCGTCGCCGAGATTGCGATACAACGCCATGGTGGGCTTCGGCTGATCTTTCTCTTCGAATCCCGGCCAGCAACAGGAGTTCACAAAGAGCAAGTCCTGGCGGCCATCGTTGTCGTAATCGAGGAAGGCGCAGCCACTGCCGAGGGTTTCCGGCAATAGCTTCTTGCCGAACGATCCATTCGTGTGGCGAAAGCGGATGCCGGCAGCCTCCGTGATGTCAACAAACTTGACATTAGGTACATTGGGATTGTGTACCCGAGGAGCCACCGGCGCCACGGTCGGCGGGGTCGTGCCCTTTGAGTTAGACCGTGAACAACCGACGAGAACACAAAGTGACAGACTGAGGACTACGAACCGTTGTACTGGGTTAGACTTTCGCATGGGATCATTACGCGGGCGTACTTACCTTGGTTCTCGGCGAGCCGACGGAGCGGCATCGCGGTCGGCGATAGTTGCCCCGGAGATCGTCGCGTTTCTTCAATCTTCGCTCGCCGATTCACTGCGTTCGTGGGCCGACGCGGTCGATGATTCGTTTGTATCGTCGTTGGGGCGCTGATCAGCACTGCGTGCGACCGTGTCACTGGTCGAGTTCGCGACAACAGACCGCCGGCCCCCGCGCGAACGCGAGCGCCGCCGCTTGGTCGGTCGGTGCGGCGCAGCCGCTGCGGCCATTTCCGAACCGAAGCGCGTGACGACGTACGTGCCGCTCCGGGGGTCGATTTCCAACTCCAACAACCCTTCCTTCTGAGCGTCAAGCAAAAGTTCGCTGAAGGTTCGATACCCGTGGTAGGCTTCGTTGAACGACGGCTTCTTGCGTTTCATCGTATCCTTGACCATCGACGACCACAAGGTTTCCTTGTTCTCACGGCGCAGCGCGAGCATCGAGTCCAAAAGCAAGGCGAATGCTTTGCGCTTGTTTTCCGACAGGTGTGGAGGGAGAGGGGGCGGCGACGCTGCTTTACCCAGGTCTTCGTAGTAAATGAACTCGTCGCAGTTGTCGCGCAGGAGGTCGGAAGTCGATTCGACCATCCCCAGACCGATAACGTGTTTGCCGTTCTCCTTGAGCTTCGAGACCAAGGGAGAAAAGTCTGAGTCGCCGGAAACGATCACAAACGTATCGATATGTTCCTTGGAAAAAGCCAGGTCCATGGCATCGACGCACAAGCGAATGTCGGCCGAGTTCTTGCCCGTCTGCGACCGTTTGGGGATCTCGATGAGTTCGATCGCAGCTTCATGAAGCGGGCCGGTGTATTCCTTGAAACGGCTCCAGTCGGCATATGCCTTTTTGGCGACAATCTTTCCTTTTTCCACGAGACGCTCAAGCACGCGGACGATGTCAAAGCGCTCGCGTCGGCCTTGAAAGCCGAGGGCCAAGTTTTCAAAGTCGATGAAGACCGCTAGGGCCGCTTCGGCATCAGGCATGGAAACTCTCTGGTGATCAGAAAACTTCCAACACGTCGCCGATTATTGTAGTGAGTGTACTTCCTGCTGCCCCGCCCGCGACAGCAGGGCGCAGCGACGCCGTATAATAACGGCCATGGTCCGCCTCGCGCCTTCGATCCTTGCCGCCGACTTCAGCCGCCTCGGTGAACAAGTGCGCGAAACGGAACGCGGCGGGGCCGACCGTATCCATGTCGACGTGATGGATGGCCATTTCGTACCCAATTTGAGCATGGGGCCGGTCGTCGTCAAAAGTTTGCGACCGGTGACGAAGTTGCCGCTAGAAGTACATCTCATGGTCGAGGACCCAAGGCATTTTATTCCGGCATTCTTCAAGTCAGGAGCTGACAGCGTCATCTTTCACCTGGAAGTCATGCCTCGGCCCAAGGAGTACCTTGAGGAGCTACGCGAGCAGGGGCACAAGGTCGGTTTGGCCATCAATCCGAATATGCCGGTCGACGCCTTGGAGCCGTTCCTGGTACATATCGACTTGGCTTTGTGCATGACCGTGTTTCCCGGCTTCGGCGGCCAAGCCTTTTTACCAGAAAGCCCTGAGCGCATTCGTCAGCTCCGCACATTGATCGATCGATACAATCCAGACTGCGAGTTGGAGGTGGACGGCGGCATCGATCTGCACACTGCGCTGGCGGCCGTCGACGCCGGTGCCAACGTGCTCGTAGCAGGCACAAGCGTCTTTCGCCACCCCGACGGTCCGGCGGCCGCGCTCCGTGCTTTTCGAGAATTATTCTCTCG
>JANWVS010000563.1 GCA_025056835.1 Gemmataceae bacterium
TCGCCCGCCGTCAGGCCCACGTGAACTTGATTCCTTTTAATGATGTGCCCGGACTGCCGTTTCATCGACCGACCACCGAGGCCCTCGCGGCATTCGTGACCGAGTTGCGTCAACACGGCATCAGTGTCAAAGTCCGCAAGCGCAAGGGCATGCAGATCGAGGCGGCCTGCGGTCAGCTGCGGCGCAGTCAGCAGATGATCGGCGCGATGTAGCGAAGTAGCGGGACACTCGCGGTGGTGCCGGCGCGGCGCCGGCAGACCTCAACCCGGTCCGATTCGCGACGCGGGGCGCCCCCGAATCCCTCCCCGGCAGCGGAGGGAACATGGACAGCTTCGGGAGAGGCCGCATCGGCCATGACCGGCGCAACGAGCACGCAATTGGCCTTGCGCGATCCCGACATCCGACTGATGCTGCGCGTCCGCGATGACGACACCGAGGCTTTTGCCCAACTAGTGGAGTTGTTTCACCCCCGGTTGGTGACCATCATGCGGCATCTGGTGAATAGCGCCGAAGAAGCGGAGGACCTGGCCCAAGAAGTGTTCTTGCGAATTTATCGTGCCCGCAAGAAGTACCACCCCCGAGCCAAATTCTCGACTTGGCTCTTCGCGATCGCCAACAATCTGGCCCTGAAGTTCCTCCGCTCCCGCCAGCGAAATGCGGCCGTTCCCCTAAACACCCGCGATTCCGGCCCTCTGGGACCCCGGCCGGCAGAGCAGCTCGTGGTCGACCGCCAACGCGGTCCGGATGAACAGATGCAACAACAGGAACTTGCCGCGGTCGTCCGCCAGGCTTTGACGACGCTCAACGAACGCCAACGCCTGGCCGTGATGCTCAACAAGTTCGAAGATATGAACTATCAAGACATTGCCGAGGTCATGGGGCTGACCACCAAGGCCGTCAAATCGCTGCTCAGCCGGGCGCGGGAGAATTTGCGGATCGCGCTGCAGGGCTATATCCAAATGGAGAGGGCGGCCGACGCGGACGCAGAGCCCCAAGCCAAGTAACGACGATCGGAGCCATGTCCATGCTCAGCGACGAGGATCGTGCCAACCTGACGGCTTACCTCGATGGTGAGCTGGATGAGGAAACGGCGCAGGCCCTCGAGGCCAAGTTGAGCCGGGACCCCGCTGCTCGCGCCGAAGTGGAAGCCCTGCGCCAGGCATGGGCGATGCTCGATTATCTGCCACGGGCAACGCCGTCGGCCACCTTCACGCACCGCACCCTGGAGAAACTGTCGTTGGCGCATCGGCCCGTGGAAACGGGGAAAATGCCGCGGTCGGCAACCGCGACCTGGCGGGTGCGTCTGGCGTGGGCCGCCTGCCTGCTGGCGGCCGGCGCCGGCGGCTGGTTGGCGGGCGATTTGGTAGGGCGACCGACACCCGACCCGGATGAGGCGCTGATCCGCTACTTGCCCCTCATCGAAAAATGGCGCGCGTATGAGTTGGTCGACAACATCGACTTCCTCAAAGCCCTCGACCATCGTGATTGGTTCGGGCAGGATGCGAGCTATTAGGAGGCGCAACGCCGTGCGAGGCGCAGTCGCCAGTCTGCTGATGTTGGCCCTCGTCGTTCCCCTGGCGGCCCTGCCGGAGCCGACACCGGAACAATGGCGCGCCAATCGCCGGCGGTTCGAGCAGCTGCGCAAGCAGCCTGAAGAGTTGGCCCGATTACGCGCTGAGGCCGAAGCGTTTTTCCATCTCGATCCCGAAAGACAGCAACACATCGTTCGTCTCGCGAAGGCGCTGGCGAACGAACCCGTCGCGACCCAAACACGCCTCATGGAAGTGTTGGATCGCTACGTCGACTGGTATCACAACCAGATCGACGACGCAGCGCGGCAACGCCTCCACGACGCCCGCGATCCCCAACAGCGCCTGGAGATCATCCGCAAGCTGCGTGAAGACCAATGGATCGCCGACCAACCCAAGGCCCTGCGCGATCGGCTCGCCCAGTTGCCCGCTGCCGAACGGGCCGCCTGGATCGCCAAGGAAAAGGCTGCCGAACGGCAACGACGCATCGAATGGATCGTCGCCAGGAATTTCTGGATGGAGTTGGAGGGCGACGCCAAGGGACGTCGATCGCTTCCCACACGCCTGACCGACTTGCCGCCGCCGGTGCAAACCTACGTCAAAGACTATCTGCTCCGCATGTTCCTGACGCCCGAGGAAGCCGACCAACTCGCCAAGACCGATGGCCAATGGCCGCAATTTCCCATGAAGTTGGTCGAATTAGCTGACAAACACCCGGCGGCGTTGCCCGGCCCGGTCGGTCCCAAGTCGATCAGCGATTTGCCGCCGCGCGTCGTCAACGAGCTGCGCCTGAAATTACCCAACCCGAAGAAGTTTGAGAAACTGGCCCCCGCCGCGCAGCCGGCGCTGCTCGCGAAGGTGTACGGCATCAAGGAAGGCAAATGGCCAGAGTTC
>JANWVS010000564.1 GCA_025056835.1 Gemmataceae bacterium
CCCGAGGCAGGCCATCGATCTGACGAGGACCTCATCATGGCTGACAAGGTCACCCCGCGCTCAAAGGACTATTCGCAGTGGTATCTCGACATCGTTCACCAGGCCGGACTTGCCGAGAATTCGGACGTCCGCGGTTGCATGGTCATCAAGCCCCATGGATACGCCATTTGGGAGCGGATGCAACGGGCCTTGGACCGTCTCTTCAAGGCCACCGGACACGTTAACGCCTATTTCCCCCTCTTTATTCCCAAATCGTTCTTGGCCAAGGAAGAGGAAATGGCCGAGGGCTTTGCCAAGGAATGCGCCGTCGTGACCCACTATCGGCTCAAGGCGGAGAAGGGCCGGGGACTGATCGTCGATCCGGAGGCGCGGTTGGAGGAAGAGTTGATCGTGCGGCCGACGTCGGAGACGATCATCTGGAACACCTATCGCAACTGGATCCAAAGTTATCGCGACCTGCCGCTGCTCATCAATCAATGGGCCAACGTCGTCCGCTGGGAGATGCGCACCCGCTTGTTCCTGCGGACGGCGGAATTTCTCTGGCAAGAAGGCCACACGGCCCACGCCACGCAAAAAGAAGCTGAGGACGAGGCCCACGCGATCCTCATGGATGCCTATCGCAAGTTTGCCGAGGAGTGGATGGCAATGCCGGTGTTGACCGGTCCCAAGAGCGAAGGCCAGAAATTTCCCGGGGCCGTGTACACCCTGTGCATTGAGGCGATGATGCAGGACCGCAAGGCCTTGCAAGCAGGGACGAGTCATTTTCTCGGCCAGAATTTTTCGCGGGCGTTCGACGTCAAGTTTCAAAACCAGGAAGGTAAGCTCGAATACGCCTGGGCGACGAGCTGGGGTGTGTCGACGCGGTTGATCGGCGGGCTGATCATGACGCATTCCGACGATCAAGGCCTGGTGCTGCCGCCGCGTTTGGCGCCGCTGCACGTCGTCATCGTGCCGATTTTTCGCAAGCCGGAGGAGCGACAAGCTACCTGCGCCGCCGCGGCACGGTTGGCGGAAAGGCTGCGCGGCTTGCCGGCCGATCCGTGGTTCGATTACGAACCGATCCAAGTGAAAATCGACGATCGCGATCAGTATCAACCGGGCTTCAAGTTCAACGAATGGGAGGTCAAGGGGGTGCCGATCCGGGTGGAACTGGGACCGAAAGACCTGGAAAAAGACGCGTGTGTCGTGGCCCGCCGCGACTTGCCGGGTAAGGAGGCGAAGCTGGTGGGCATACCGCTCGCCGAGGCACCGGCCCGAATCGCAGGGTTGCTCAAACAGATTCAGGCGGACTTGTTGGAGCGGGCCAAGAAATTCCGCGACGCCCACAGCTACGAAGTCAACTCTTACGACGAATTCAAGCGCAAGATCGAAGAGCCGGGCGGCTTCCTCTGGGCCCACTGGGACGGCACGCGCGAGACCGAAGAGCGCATCGCCGCTGAGACCAAGGCCACGATCCGCTGTATCCCCTTCGATCGTCCCAAGGAAACCGGCAAGTGCATTGCCACCGGTCGGCCGTCGGCGGGACGGGTAGTTTTCGCCAAGGCTTATTGACGGCGATTGAACGGCGTGGGATCGACGACATCGTTGGGGTTGGCCGTCGGCGCTGGGGCGTTCGAAGGTCGCGGACCGCTGGGCAGGGCAGGGGGTTGTCCTGATGCCAGTGCTTGTTGGGCGTTCGCGAAGCCGCTGGGAACGAGGTCGCCGTCGCGGCGCGGCGCCGGTTGCGACACGATCGGCGGCGGAGTGCTGGGCAAGAGTCGTGGTCCCGGGTTGCTGGCGGCCACGATTTCGCTGCCGGAGCGCGGCTGCATCGCGGCAACCGATGGCGTCGGGCGGCGCTCGACCAGGTGCGGGTTGTTCGCCACGACGTTTTCCGCCCATTGTTGCAAGGCGCGGAAGGGAACCGATTGCCGGTCTTTCAACGGTGGCGACGTGGCGCTGCCGTGAGCGCTGACCGCCTTGACGAGGAGCGGACTGGCGGCGAGATGGTCGAACTTGAGCTGCATCACGGTCGCAGTGAGGTTGCGTTGGGTAGTGAAGCGCGTGCCGCCTTCATACGGACGAAGAAGCTGGAACCCTCCGCCCTGGCCTCCCGCGTGGCAGCTGGCACAGGCGTTCATCAAGATCGGCTGGACCTTGGTCGTGAACGACGTCAGAGCGTCGGCGCTGAGGTCGAGGTTCGGCAGAGGTTCAACGGGGCGCGGCGGCAGCGGTGGCGGCGCGGGGGCCGACGGCGCCAGCGGCGAGCGTTGCACGGCAGCGATGAGCTGCTTGGTCTCGGCATGGCCGGGACGCAGTTCGAGGGCCGCCCGGGCCTCGACCAGGGCGATCTCCTTGAGTCCATGGGACAAACACCAGCGGGCCAAGCGAAGGCGTTCGTCGGCGTCGTCGAGGTTGGCTTGGCTTCGTTGGAAGGCGACC
>JANWVS010000565.1 GCA_025056835.1 Gemmataceae bacterium
AACCTGGCGATCGCCGCGGCAGCACTCGTGCAATCTAATCGCCGCCGCCTTGGGTATTCTCCTGGCCGTCGGTTGGAGCCGCTGTTTGCTTGCCGACGAGGAAAGGTTGTGGCAGAAGCTCGCACCGTTTACCCAACCGCCGCCGGAGTTCGCCGGGAAGTTTGGTCCCTACCAATCGCCGCTGAAATTCGCCGACGGCAGCGTCGTGAAGACGCCGGCAGATTGGAAGCGACGCCGGGCTGAGATTTTCAAGACTTGGACCGAGCGCTTGGGACCATGGCCGCCGCTGTCGGCCAAGCCGGTCGTCAAAAAGCTCGAGACTGTCGAGCGCGACGGCTACACCGAACACCGTGTGCAGGTGCAAGCCGCGCCTAACGGCCAATGGGTGGACGGCTACTTGCTGGTGCCGAAAGGGCCGGGACCGTTTCCCGCCGTCGTGGTACCGTTTTATGAGCCGCTTACCAGCATTGGGCGAGGCCCGAAAGGGCGCGGCGTCGGCACGCACGACTATGGCCTGCAACTGGTCAAGCGCGGTTTCGTCACCCTCTCGATCGGCACGCCCGGTTCGCTCGATCCCCTCGGCGGAGATACGCGCGAGGCCCTCACCAAGGCCGGTGCGGAGTTACGCCGTCAACCACTTACGCTGCTGGCCTATGTGGCCGCCAACTGCCTGACTGCCTTGGCCCAAATGCCTGAAGTCGATGGCGCCCGCATCGGTATCATCGGCCTATCGTATGGGGGCAAGTGGTCGATGTTTGCTTCATGTCTCGACGAACGTTTCGCCTGCGCCGTGTGGTCTGATCCGGGCATTGTGTTCAACGAACAGGACCCCAACGTCAACTATTGGGAGCCGTGGTATCTCGGCTTCGATCCGAAAGTGAAGCGCAAGCCCGGTGTGCCGTCGGCGACCAATCCGCGCACCGGCCTGTACAAGGAGTTGATTGAGTCGGGACACGACCTAGTCGATCTACACGCGCTGATGGCTCCACGGCCGGTGCTGGTCGGCGGCGGCGTCCAGGATCCGCCCAAAAACTGGCTCGCGCTCAATCACCTGGTCGAGGTCAATCGTGTGCTCGGCGTCAAGGACCGTGTCGCCCTGACCGCGCGGAAGACGCACGTCCCGACGCCGGAGGCGCTCGATTGGGAAGTCAGTTGGCTGGAGTACCATCTCAAACCCCGACGGAAATGAGCAGCCATGGCGATGCGACCGTGCCTCAGCGCGGCCTTGACGATGTCGTGCTCGTTTGCCGACGACGTTGCCCATTTCGCCGACGTCGGCTGCCATGCCATGGAAGTATGGCTGACTAAACTCGAGGAACACCTCGAACGGCACAGCGTTGCCACGACGAAGAAGCTGGTCGCGGACCGCGGCCTGGAGCTGATCGCCGCGGCCTACCAAGGCGGTTTATTGCTATCCGAGGGGGAAGCGCGGCGCAGCCACTTCGATCATTTTCGTCGCCGTTTGGACCTTTGCAGCGAATTTGGAGTGCCGACGTTGCTGATCGCCGCGGACCACGCCAGCGAGGTGGCCGCTTCGATGTTGCAGCGGGCGATGGATTCTCTGGCCGAGGCAGCCCAGTGGGCCGAAAGCTATGGCGTGCGCTTGGCCTTGGAATTTCGCGGCCGCGGCGCGTGTTGCACAAGCCTCGAAACGGCTTTGGCGCTGGTTCAGCAATGCGGGGCGCCGAACGTCGGCATCAACTTCGACGTCTTCCACTACTACACCGGCCCGAGCAAAGCCGAGGACCTGACCCTGCTCACGCTCGATCGACTCTTCCATGTCCAGTTATGCGACCTCGCCGGAGTTCCTCGCGAAGTCGCCGTCGACGCCGACCGCATCCTGCCGGGCGACGGCGACTTTCACTTGCAATCGTTGCTCGATCAGTTCCGACGTCTTGGCTACGACGGCTGGGTGGCGGTCGAGACGTTCAATCGAACCTTTTGGCAGATGAACCCGACGCAAGTGGCCGAAACCGCCATCACGGCCCTGCGAAAGGTTCTTGGTTTGGCCGTCGCTCAGCCGCGCCAAAGCAGCTCCGCCACGTGACGAGCCGCCAGCACAGCGCCGATCGCCACGGCCGTGAACAGCCAGAACGGCGCCGAAGCTGCCAAGGCTCGGCCGATGCTGACTGATAGCATCCACACGAGCACGATCACACTTATCAAAAAGGCGATGCTTACGCCGAGGACGATCTGCGTCACGGTAGCCTTCAGGACGAGGATAAGTCCGGTGTAAGCCGCCAAGGCGCCCACGTAGATGAGAAACGTCGCTCCCATGCCCTGGAGGTACGTCGGTGCCGACGCCGCTCGACCATCACTCGGCGCCAGGCGCTCGAGCAGTCGGAACGACCATTGCCAAAACAGACCGCCGAAAAAAGGCCCCGCGGTCATTGCCAGGGCAAACCAGAGTATGAGCCG
>JANWVS010000566.1 GCA_025056835.1 Gemmataceae bacterium
CCAGCGGTGTCAACAGGTCGATGACTTTGATACCAGTCTCGAAAATCTCCGTCTTGCCGGATAACTCCACGAATTCCGGCGGCGGTCGATGAATGGGCCGATATTCGGAGGCGACCACCGGACCACGGCCGTCGATCGGCTCGCCGAGTAGATTAAAAACGCGACCGAGGGTTTCCTTGCCGACCGGAACCATGACCGGGGCGCCGGTGTCGATCACAGGCATGCCGCGGTATAGCCCGTCGGTACTGCCGAGGGCCACACACCGCACCCGGTTGCCGCCCAAATGCTGTTGCACTTCGCCGGTCAGGCGAATCGACACCCCCTTGTATTCGCCTTCCACCTTGAGCGCGTTGTAAATCGCGGGCAAGTGGCCTTCTTCGAACTCTGCGTCGAACGTCGAACCGATGACTTGGACAATCTTGCCTTGTTTCTGTCCGTTGACGGTTGCGATCATGGAAAATTCTCCCTGGAAAACCCCGTCATTTCAGCGCCGCGGCTCCGCCGATAATTTCCGCAATTTCCTTGGTGATCTGGGCCTGGCGGGCACGGTTGTATTGCAGGGTCAGCGTTTTGATCATCTCACCTGCATTTTCGGTGGCGGCCTTCATAGCGACGCGGCGAGCGATTTGTTCCGACACCGCCGCGTCGAGAAAACACTTGAACAGGCGGATTTTGAACGACATCGGCAGGATTTCCTGCAAAATGTCGGCAGCGTTGGGTAGAAATTCATAGAGCACCGCGTTCGTCGGCGTCGCGACAACGCGGCCTTTCCGGTCAGCCGGTGCCACCGAGGTCAACGGCAACAGGGTCTCGACCACCGGGACTTGCCGGGCGGCGCTCATGAATTTCATGTAAGCGACGTCCACTCGATCAATCTTGCTGTTGACGAACTCGGTGATATAGCGGTCGGCGAGAGTTTGCACTTCGTGAAACGCCGGCTTGTCTTCGAATTGAGTATAAGTGCGTGCTGCGGGCACTCTTTGGTAACGGAAATACGTCATGGCTCGCTTGCCGGAAAGCTCAAGTTGGACGTCGATGCCGGCGGTTTGCATTTGCCGCAGACTGACATTCGCTTCGCGGAGGATCGACGTATTGTAGCCGCCGCACAAGCCGCGATTCGAGCAGAGGACCAAGAGAACGCTCCTGCTGACCTTGGGCCGTCTTTCAAGAAGCGGATGGGTGATCTGGGTGGCGTTGGCGCTGAGGTCAGCGGCCAACTCCGCAATTTTGCGGGTGAAGGCGTCGGCCTCGATGGCCCGGTCCATTGCCTTTTTCAATCGAGCCGTGGCGATCAGCTCCATGGTCCGCGTGATCTTGCGGATATTGCGGATCGCCTTTCGACGATTGACCAGCGCTCGGATTTTTGCCATGGCTATCCCTTGAACTGCGGCTGGAAGAACTCAATGGCCGCGATCAGTTCGTTCTCGATTTCCTTGGTCAGTTTTTTCTCGCGAATCAGGCGGTTGCGGACCTGCGAGCGTTGCTCGCGCATGAACTGCAAGAATTGTTGTTCCCAGTCGGCCACCTTGTCGCGCGGCACCTTATCGAGATACCCTTTGGTACCGGCGAAGATGATCATGACTTGGTCGGCGACGTGCAACGGTTTGAATTGCGGCTGCTTAAGGACCTCCACCATCCGGTAGCCGCGGTCGAGCTGTTGCTGCGTCGCCTTGTCCAATTCGGTGCCGAGTTGGGCAAACGCTTCCAATTCGCGGAAAGCGGCCAGGTCGAGCCGCAAACTGCCAGCGACGGATTTCATCGCCGGCGTTTGCGCCTTCCCGCCGACGCGGCTGACGCTGATGCCCACATCAATGGCTGGCCGCACACCCGCGTAGAACAGGTTGGGCTGAAGATAAATCTGGCCGTCGGTGATCGAAATAACATTCGTCGGGATGTAAGCCGACACTTCTCCCTCGAGCGTCTCGATCACAGGCAGGGCCGTCAGCGAACCGCCCGACCCGGCGACCCGGGCCAGCTTGCACTCGGGAAAATGCGGCAGATCGTGCTTCTCTGCGTGTTCTTTTTCGAGCGGGCCGACGTAAACTTTCCCCGGTTGGCCGGGGGCGCGATGCTGGGTCGGATCAGCGGCGCTGTTGACTCCCCAGTCGTTGGCCACTTTGCTGTCATCGGCGTCCTTGGGAACGATGACCCAACGCTCAGCCAGTTTGGCCGACCGTTCCAGCAAGCGCGAGTGGCAATAAAAAATATCGCCCGGGTACGCTTCACGTCCTGGCGGCCGGCGCACGAGCAGCGACAGCTGGCGATACGCCGCCGCTTGTTTGGTCAGGTCGTCGTAAACGCACAGGGTATCGCGACCCTGTTCGTACATGTAATACTCCGCCATGGCCGTACCGGCATAAGGGGCCAAGTACTGCAAAGGAGCTGGATCGGAAGCCGATGCGACCACGACGATGGTGT
>JANWVS010000567.1 GCA_025056835.1 Gemmataceae bacterium
ACACGCCGCCGGTAGAGAAGAGAAAGATCACGCGCCGGGCCTTGGCAGCAAAGTGCGGCTCGCGCGGCGCCAAAGGGTCGCTCCGTGGCGTACGCGCCGGCGCCGCTTCATCGGCTTGCAACAACTCTGCCACAATGGCCGGAAAGATCAACGAGCCGCCGACCCACGAACGAATAACGTGCCGCCGCGAGTATTTTGCCGCCATGGACAGGACAACCTCCGCCTTCTTTTTGGGTATCTTACAATCAACGAGGCCGGCCTCCAAGGCACCGGCCCGCCGGCGAAATCCTACGGTGATCCCGTATAATGTCAGCGAGCGCGCGATTCTTACCGTGTCACCGAGACCATGCCGCCAGCCGTCAAGCACGACTCTCTTACCTTCGCCTTGGAGGAGGAAAAGCTCGCCCACGCCTTGATCAGCCGACAATTTATCACGCGCGACGAATGGGAACAGGTGCGCGCCAAGGAGAGCGGGCGCGGCTTCGGGGCGATGTTGAGCGCCTTGGTCAAGCACGGTTTCCTCACCGCCAGCCAAGCTCAGCGCGTCGCTGTCGAACTGCCGACCCTGACGACGCAGACCATTCCCGGTTACGATCGCTTGCAAAAGATCGGCGAAGGGTCCATGGGTACGGTCTTTAAGGCCCGGCAAATCAGCATGGATCGGACAGTGGCCATTAAGGTGCTCAAGCCCAAGCTCGCCGCCAACAAGGAGTTTCTGAAACGCTTTCAGCAAGAGGCCCGTCTCGCCGCCCGGTTCAACAGCAATCACGTCATCCAGGCGATCGACGTCGGCACCGCCGGCGACATTCATTATTTCGTCATGGAGTATGTCGAGGGCGTGACAATCAAGGATGAGTTGCAAAAGGGCAAAATCTACGACGAACCGGAGGCCATCGCCATCGTGCTGCAAATCGCCCGCGCGCTTCAGGCCGCCCATCGCCGCAACTTGGTCCACCGCGACATCAAGCCGGCCAACATCGTGATTACCAAAGATGGCACGGCCAAGCTTGCCGACCTCGGCATGGCACGGACCACGGACGACGAAGCGGAGGTCAAAGAAGAAGAGGGCAAGACGATGGGCACGCCCCATTACATGGCGCCGGAACAAATCAAAGGCCGGTCCGACATCGACATCCGCGCCGACATCTACTCGCTCGGCGCGACGCTTTTTCATATGGTCACGGGCCGACCACCGTTTCCGTTCGCCACCGTCCAGGAAGTGCTCCGTGCCCACCTGTACGACGAATTGACGCCGCCCGACCACATCAACACCAGCCTCTCGGCCGGATTGGGTGAGGTGGTCGAAGTGATGATGGCCAAACGCCGTAAGAAACGCTATCCGTCGCCTGATGAACTCATTGAGGATCTGGAATGTCTTCAACGCGGTGAGCCGCCGCGCTATGCCCGGCAAAACGTTGCCGCTGCCGTCGAGAGCGTCCGTGAACCGGATGAGGAAGAAGACGAGGACGGCACGCCGCAAAACCTAGAGGAGTTCCTTGCGCAAGTGGTACCGATGAAATGGTTGCTGCTGACGATCGGCATCGCCATGTTCAGTTGCATGGGCAACTTGTTCTTGCTGCTGCGGCGGCCGTGAAAACAACCGCGACTGCCCCGAGGGAGGCAGTCGCGGCGCCACAAGCTTCTGATTTCGAATAGGCGGGTCGAAGCTAAATCAATTCCCGGATCGGCGTGCCGCCATTGATCATCGGCGTCGGCCGGCCGGAGGGATCGTTGTAGTGCAAATCGCGCGGCATGCCCAGCACGTGGAAGACGGTCGCCATCAGGTCGAGCGGCCGGATCGGCGTAGTCTTGGGAACCTCCGCCTTGGCGGACGATTCGCCGACGACTTGGCCCATGCGGAGGCCGCCGCCGGCCAAAGCGAGGGTCGAAAGCGGCGCCCAGTGATCGCGGCCGGCGCTGTTATTGATGCGCGGAGTCCGGCCGAACTCGCCGGTGATGACCAACAACACGTCGTTTTCCAAGCCGCGCTGGTGAATGTCTTGCACGAAAGCGGCCACCGCCTGATCGACTTGCGGGCTGGTGCTTTCCATATAGCTTTTGATGTTGCCGTGCATGTCCCAGCCGCCGTGATTGATGGTCACGAATCCTACGCCGGCTTCACACAAGCGGCGGGCAAGCAACATCTGCTGACCCAGCGTGTTGCGGCCGTAAAGGTCTTGAATGCGCGGCTCTTCCCGGGTCACGTCGAAGACTTCACGGGCACGGCTGAGGAGCAAGTCAAAAGCCTGCACTTCGAAGCTATCGAGTCCTTGCATGAGTCCCGTCCGGTCGATTTGGCGGTTGAGGTTGTCGAAGCTCCGAAGCAAAGTACGGCGGTCGGCAAGGCGCTCAAGCGTTACTTGAAGATTCATGTTGTTGCGGGCGTTGCCGGCCGTGTCGAAGGGCGCATAA
>JANWVS010000568.1 GCA_025056835.1 Gemmataceae bacterium
GGCGAACCCCGATGAACGAGGGGCGCGGCGGCTCCACCTACTTGGGGCGCGACCACCATCCCCGCGCGTTCACCATCTGGATGGCGGGCGGCGGCGTGAAACCCGGCATCGTCTACGGCGCCACCGACGAACTCGGCTACACCATCACCGAGAACCCTGTGCATGTGCATGACCTGCACGCCACGATCCTGCACCTGATGGGCATCGACCCGGATCGTCTGACCTATTTTTACAACGGTCTCGATCAAAAGCTCGTCGGCGTCGAAGGCGCCGAACCGATCCGCGAGATCATGGCCTGAGGGCAGCCGTCCTCCCCAAGCTCGTGCAGACGCGACGGTCCCGACGGATGCGGCGGCGATGAGCGACCAAACAACCGAAACTATCCTGATTGTCGATGATGAAGAGCCGGTCCGCCGCACCTTCGCCGAGTGGCTCAACGGAGCACGGCTTGGCTGCACAATCCTGACGGCCGTCGACGCCGAGGCGGCCTTGCGTCTCGCCAATCAACAAACCATCGACCTGGCCATTCTCGACTGGGCCTTGGGCGCCGGCGAGGACGGCCTGCAACTGCTTCAAGACCTGGTAGCTTTTCAACCCGACATCGTGGCCATCATGGTGACCGGTTTCGCCAACCAGGCGACGCCGCTGGACGCGATGCGCATGGGCGTCCGTGATTACCTCGACAAGAACCACGATCTCAACCGCGACACGTTTCTCGCTGCCGTCCGCAAACAACTCGAGCATATTCGTCCGGCCAAGCGCGCCCGCCGGCTGCACCAAAGCCTGGCGGCGTTTCGTGCGGCGGTCGAGAAAATCATTCCGCTGGTGCAATCGGCAGCGGCGTTGACCGACCCCGTGCCGCTGCCGGACGCTATCCGCGGCCTGGTTCGTTTCTTGATCCAGGTTTGCGGAGCCGCTGATGGCGCGTTGTTGGTGCGTCATTTCGACCCGCAGCGCCAGCCGATGGAGACGGTCGCCGCCTACGATGCCGATGGCCGCCCCTTGGAAGGACCGTGGGCGCCGTTCGCCCAAAGCGTCGCCGGAGCGGCGGTGGGCATGCAGCCGGCCTGTGTCATCAACGACCTCGCGAATGCCTCTGGATTGCAGTGGCAGCCGTTCGAGCGCGGCCGTCGGTCTCTTTTGGCGGTGGCGTTGCCCCTCGGCCCCGGTTTCCACGCCGTCATCGAATTGTTCGACAAGACAACCGGTCCTTTCACGCCGGACGATGCGCGGCTGGCTCGGTCGGCGGCCGGGCTGGGAGAAGAATTGCTTCGGCACGCGCTCGGTCAGCGCGGTGAGCAGTCCATGTTGCTGGCGGCGCTCCAGGCAGCGCTGCGTGCGACCGAAGACGTCGCGGCCGCGTTGCCCACCGCGGGCGACATCGCCGCACCGCCGCCGGCGCCGGTGCTGGACCAGCTTCGCGCCAATTTGGCAAAGTCGGGAGCTGCCTCCGCCGCTGAACAGAGCGTCGCCTTGGCAGAAGCGATCCGCGTGCTGGCGGCCAAGTACGGTGAACCCGCGCTGGGGCATTGCTTGCGGCTGGTGCAGAGCGTGGGCGAATTGCTCGACGCAGCGACGGGTGCCGCTTCCTGAACTCCATGAACGACGTGTTTGCTGCCATCCGGGCGCTGGTGACGACCGACCGGCTCGTCCACGATGCACGAGCCACCGGCGAGGGCATCGCCGTCGCGGTGATCGACAGCGGCATCGAGGCTGGCGTCATTCACGCTCGGCATCCCGACTGCCAACCGATCCGCGGCGGCGTCTTTGTCGGTCCTCACGCGCCGCCATTGCCGTACGACGGCAAGCAAAGCATGCCCCACGGCACCACCGTGGCCGACATTATTCTCACGTTGGCGCCGCGTGCGCAACTTTATTCGGCCGACGTTTTCGGCCCCGCCGGGACGTGCGAGGTCGAGACGATCGTGCGCGCCTTGCAGTGGGCGACCGAAGTGTGGCACTGCAAGGTCGTTAATCTCTCTTTAGGGGTCGCGGAAACACATCTACCTCAGCTGCCGCGGCAGCAGCGCTTTCTCCGGGCCATCGAGGACGCTTATTTCAAGGACGTCTTGGTCGTCGCCGCGGCGCACAACGATCATCCTCTGACCCGCAGCTACCCGGCCCTTTTCGCACCGCCGCTCGTCTCCGTCGACAAGAACCTTTTTCCCGCGCCGTGGCACATCGCCTACGCCCCGCGGGCGCAGGTCGAATTTCAAGCCCACGGTCGCGGCTACCTCGGGCCATTCGCGCAGGAGCCGGCGACCAGCTGGGCCGCTCCCCATGTGACCGGCGTGGCCGCCCGCATCCTGTCGCTCCAGCCGGACCTCAAACCGTTTGAGATGAAGACCATCCTTTATTGGCTTGCGCAGTCTCGCTAGTTCCCCGCCGGCGGCCACGCCGTGGCCT
>JANWVS010000569.1 GCA_025056835.1 Gemmataceae bacterium
GATGCTAAAGCCGAGTCCTCCAACGATCTCCTCTTCGACTGTCGGGAAGGAACGGTCCGGGAAGGCACCATTGTCGGCAATACGATCCAAGCCTCGCGCAGCCCCGGCGGGGCCAATGTCCGTTTCCTCGGCGCCAAGGACCATCCCAACGCCGTCGGGCTGTTGGCGATCACGGGCAATCTGTTGGGCAGCCAAAACAAGGTGCTCGATCTGCGAGCCTGTCGGGCCGTGGTGCTCACCGGCAACAGCATCTACAGCGGTTACCAATATGCCATTTGGGCTGAAGACTGCGAACATCTTGTGCTCGGAAACAACAGCTTCGACCACAATCCGGAATACAACGGAACGAGCACCGATCAAATTGTCTTGCGGCGGTGTCGTAACGTGAACTGGACCGGTGGGATTGTGCAGCACACTCGGCCCGCCACGGATCCTGTAGAGGCCAGCGTTGAGCTGGTCGGCTGTCGTCAGGTCAGTATCGATGGCTTACAAATCGTCGCGGCCCGGATTCGCGGCATCACACTCGATGATTGCCACGTCGTTCGCATCGCTAATTGCACGATCACGGGACCGGCCGATGACAGATTTTATCGTGCTGCCCTGGCGTTTACCAAGTCTTGCCGCTTTGCGATCGTGACCAACAATTTACTCGGCCGCGGCAGCGACGGCGATTTCACATTGCCACCGGCGGTGGGTGAGGCCGCGGGCAACCGCATGATTTAGCTCGGCCAAGTCTGCCCAAGCAGCATCACCATGCCATTAATCGACGATTGGCACCGCTGGTAGGTTAGGCGCGCTGTCCGCGGCAGCCGGTGTCGCGGCGGAATTCCCCGTCGGCGGCGTATCTGTCGCCGTCGTGGCTTGTTGTCGAAAGAAAAGCACGGCGACCAACACCACCGCGGCCAGCCCGGCTACAAATCCAAGTTTGGCGTCCTTCGACATTTCCAGTCCTCTTCTTCCCGCGGTACCTACCTCGGCTGTATTTGAATTATTCCCTGGATTTTCAACGGCGCAACGACCGCATCCGGGCAGATGGAAAAAAATCGACGCTGGCAGGCGCTTGCTGTACTGAAATTCGCCACAATCGATGAATTGTCTTCGAGGTGTACATATGCACTCCGGGCTGCGCGATTCTCGCCTTGGCATAGCTTTACCAGCTTATCGGGAAATTTCTCCGAACTGGGGTAGGAATCCAACGGTCCGCTCGATATGTTGCTGTCCGAAAGCTGGTGAGCATCAATCGGGGCAGTGGGGGAGTGCGACACCATGCGAATTTGCCTTTTCGACAGCGGATGGGATTTACTCCAGCCGTTGACTTGGACGCGGCCGGTCTTCGAACTGCTGTGCGGGATGACGACGCTGGGTGAGAAACAACGACGCTGGTGGGACAGCGAGGATTGGGGGGTGTGTCTTAGGCCGGAATTGGCGGCGATATACCGTCGCGACCATCCCCAGACGCCGATCAACGAGTATGGCTGGTTGCTGACTCCGATGACGGTTATCGTGGACGGTCGTTGGCTTCCGCCGCCGCGGCGCAGCATCCCGTGGCCGACGGAACCTTGTCTTGGTTTGGCGAATGGACAGATCGTTTGGCTCGTTTTGGGTAAAGAGCAATTGGCAGATGTCAGCGTTGCTGATCCGTCGGCGGTTTTGGCGTCTTGGCGACATCGCTTGCCCGCCGTTGAGGTCGGCGGCTGCCTCATCGAATTCCCATGGCAGTTGGTTGAACACAACGGCACCGCACTTCGTGAGGACTATGCTTACGCCGCCAGCTCAGCGTCCAGGCTAAACTTTCAGACACTGCCCGCCATCGTGGGCTGCACCGATCAAGTCCAGATTGCGCCGACGGCCCGTATCGATCCGTACGTCGTCATCGATGTGACGCAAGGGCCGGTTGTTATCGCCGAACATGCCGTCGTGACTGCTTTTTCGCGACTGGAAGGACCATGCTATATTGGGCCGTACACTCACGTGTTGGGCGCCAAAATTCGCGGCAGCACGACCCTTGGCCAGCATTGCCGGGTCGGAGGTGAAATCGAAGCGAGCATCATGCACGGCTACTCGAACAAGTACCACGATGGCTTCCTCGGCCACAGCTACGTCGGCGAGTGGGTCAATCTCGGTGCGGGAACGCATAATAGCGATCTGCGCAACGATTATGGCCCAGTTAGTGTGCCCATGTCGGGCGGCCTCGTCGCAACCGGGCTGACGAAGGTCGGTTGCTTTTTGGGAGATCACGTCAGGACCGGTCTCGGCACGCTGTTGAACACGGGCGCCCACGTCGGTCCCTTTGCCCACCTTTTGCCCAACGGCCGGCTGGCTCCGAAATTCGTTCCGGCTTTCTCTGCTTGGTGGAACGGCGAGCTTCGCGAAGTGTTTTCTTTGGAACAGTTACTGGCATCAGC
>JANWVS010000056.1 GCA_025056835.1 Gemmataceae bacterium
CACGCTTGCACTCCGGCAGGCACAACGGCACTCAGCCACAACAGCGCGAAACCTTCGCTCAGGCGGCGCATGGGGACCTCCTTGTTCGTTTGGCGGCCTTGCCGAACCAGAGTTGTACGGCAAGCCGCTTACTTTTTCGCCGGCGGCGGTTGCGTGTCGATTTCCAACTGCAACAATTCCTCCACGTCGCGGACCCATTCGGCGTCGCGGGCTCGCTGGGCGGCCACGAAGTGCTTGGCCTTAGGCTCCGGCGAGCACAGGGCAAACCGCAGGATCTCGCGCTTGACCACGGGTATCGCGTACTCCTTGCGGTCGAAGAGACTCAAGACACGATCGGTCATCTCCCAGCGCCGCCAACGGCGCAAGTCGGCGATGCCGAAGTCGGCGATGTCCGGTTGGTCGAGGATGAGATCGATGCCTTGGACCAGCTGGGCGGGCGAAACCACGTCTTGGCGATGTTCCCACAGGACACGAATGGTGCGCAGGCAGGTGTAGCGGAAGGTGAAATCGTGCTTACCGTTTTTGAGATGATCGAGCAGGTACTGCCAGCCGGACTTCGGTTCGATGAGGATGTTGGCGAACAACATACCGTCGACGCCGGATCCCTTGCGGACTTCCGGATCTTCGATCATGGAGCGCAGCAGCTTGGCGTGTTCAGCATTGCCGCAGTGGCCCAGGAGCGAGGCGTACAGCCCATAGCGGTACGACGGCGTCTTCGGGTCCTTGAGCCAACCCGCGATGACATCGGCGGGCAGCTTGGCGGCCATGTCCTTGTAGTCCTTGTAATCGGCCTTGGCAAATTCGCGGTAGGCGTCCATGGCCACTTCGAAATCGGGATTGTTCAAGAAGTCGAAGCAGTAACGCAGCCGCTCCGGCATCGGCCGATTGTGGATCTTGATCGCTCCCTCCAGGTACTTGATGAGGTCGCTGTCGGCCGTGGTTTCCACGCCGCGATAGGCATCGAGATTGCCTTTGTACACGTCGATGAAGAGCAAAAATTTGTTCTTGGCGAAGGGCAAGTGCTTGGGGATGGTAATGGTATTGCCTTTGACGCTCTTGAGATATTCGTGCGGTTTGAGGACCTTCTCGATGATGAAATCCGTGGTGCCGTCCAAGCCGTTGGCGCCGAGCCGGGCGTTGGTGAAGCTGCCGAAAACGACCATCGAAGCCTGCGTGAAGTCGCCGACCAAGGTAGCGCCTTCAGGGCCGCAAAACGGACAAGCCGCTGTCCCGGGGACCACGGCCGCTACGAGGAGAACCAGCACCGCCGCCCGCCCCAAGGGCCATGCTCGCACCATCGTCGCACCTCGCTACCGCAACAGGTCGCTTCGCATCACTCCACTCAAACTCTGCTGTTTTATTATGCGCGGTTGGGCACGTCGCCGCAATGCGGGATGGACGATCATCCGCACGACCGTTACGACCGATTTTGTCGCCGGCGATTCTCGGGCTTGGTCGTCGGGCGCCGTCGACAGCGGTGTGGCCGGTCCGTTAGAATGGTCGGTGCCTGACGCCGGCGGGGCGGACGGCCGGCGGCTCGTTGGCGTTTCTCGGGAGTCATCATGGGTCAGCGTCGAAGCATCGCCGGATCGCGTATTTTAATTACGGGAGCCTCCCAAGGGATCGGCAGAGCCTTGGCGTTGGAGGCTGCCCGACAGGGAGCAAAGGTACTTGCTGCGGCGCGGCAAGAACCGTTGTTGGCGGAACTGGCTGCCGAGGCTTCCAGCCAAGGACTGGCCATCACCACCGTGGCGGCCGACGTCACCCGGTCCGAGGACCGCGTCAAGATGGTCGATGCGGCCCGGCAGGCTTTTGGCGGTTTGGATATCCTCATCAACAACGCCGGCATCGGCGCCACGGGCCATTTCGCCGATGTCGATTTCGCCAACCTGCGCAAGATTTTCGAAGTGAATTTCTTCGGTCTCACGGAAACAACGCGGGCTTGCTTACCGCTGCTCAAACAAGGAGTCAAGCCGGCGATCGTGAACATATCGTCGATTGCGGGGAGGCGCGGTATCCCGGCGCGCAGCCACTATTCCGCGAGCAAATTTGCGGTGCAAGGGTTCAGCGAGGCGCTGCGGGCGGAGTTGGCCAAGGACGGCATCGACGTGCTGGTCGTCAGCCCCGGCCTGACGCAAACGAATTTCTCGAAAAACATGATCGAGCAGAAGGCTTTGATCAAGCTCGATCACCTCCGCGGCATGACATCGGAGCAGGTAGCCCGGGCCACTTTGCGGGCCGTCGCCAAGGGCAAGCACGAAACAACGCTAACCTTTCAGGGCCGTTTGCTCGTGTGGTTTGCCCGCTTCCTGCCGCGCTTCGTCGATTTCGTCACGAAGAAGAAGATCCACAGCTTGTTCGCCCAAGAAATGGCCGAACGACGCCGACAGCGTGCGGCCGGCGCCGCCTCGATATAATGCTCGACGATGAACGCTCCGCAGAAACTGACCCTCGGTTTGGTGCAGATGCGTTGCAGCTCCGAACCGAGCGTCAACCTCGAGCGCGCCTGTGCTCAGATCGAGGCCGCGGCCAACGCCGGCGCGGATGTCATCTGCTTGCCGGAACTGTTCCTATCGCATTACTTCTGCCAGACCACCGCGATTGAACGTTTCGACCTCGCCGAGGAAATCCCCGGCCCAACCACGCAGCGGCTGGGCCAGCTGGCCCGCAAATGGGGTAAAGTCATCGTTGCTTCGTTGTTCGAACGGCGTGCGCCGGGGCTGTGTCACAATACGGCGGTGGTGATTGATGCCGACGGCTCGCTGCTGGGCCGCTATCGCAAAATGCACATCCCCGATGACCCGTTGTATTACGAAAAATACTACTTCGCGCCGGGCGACCTCGGCTTTCGCGCTTTCACGACACGCTTCGGCAGACTCGGAGTTCTCATCTGCTGGGACCAGTGGTTTCCCGAGGCAGCCCGGCTGACGGCCCTCCAGGGCGCTCAGGTGTTGATCTATCCAACCGCTATTGGTTGGCACCCGAACGAAAAAGCCCGGTGGGGCATCGCTCAGCACTCAGCCTGGGAAACCGTCCAGAGAGCGCACGCGATCGCCAACGGCGTTTTTGTCGCGGCGATCAATCGCGTCGGTCATGAAGGTCCAAGCGACGGTGGGCTTGATTTCTGGGGGGCGTCCTTCGTCGCCGATCCATTCGGCACGCTCTTGCGGCGCGGCAGCCACGAAGACGAGGAACTGATCCTGCAAGAGTGCGATCTGGCCCGCATCGACGAAACGCGGCGCAACTGGCCGTTTTTGCGCGACCGCCGCATCGACGCGTACGCGGGGCTGCTGAGGCGCTGGGGCGATTCCGATTGCGACTAGCAAAAACCCCGCTGAACTCCCATCAAGGTCGATCAGCGGGGCCGGAACAGAGAAGAGGCCAAACGAACCTGCGTTGATGTTAAACGATTACCGGGCGATGTCAAGAAAAAAAACGAGAATTTTACGAAATTGAGATCGTT
Organism: Gemmataceae bacterium; assembly: GCA_025056835.1. GTDB lineage: Bacteria > Planctomycetota > Planctomycetia > Gemmatales > Gemmataceae > JANWVS01. The sequence continues at coordinate 3,464 of JANWVS010000056.1, forward strand.
TAGGTGTTGATCGGTGTGGGTTCTAGATCATAACTCTAGATAGAATATGGAGTTATGACCACCATCGCGCGAATGGCCATCGGCGTTGACGCTTGCGCGAATCGCAGGACGACGGCGGGCGGTCGGGTCGCTGATACCGCTCCCACGGCTCGGTGCGCAGCTGCGCACAGGTCGCCTTCGCCGTAAATGAAGGAAAGTCGTCCGCCTCACCGATGGTGTTCACGATGCATCGGTTGCCGCTGAGAACTTCCGCCGCTCGTTCGTTGCTAATTTCCCTTGTCCAAGTCCAAGCAAAGGATCTGTTCCCTGTCCCGCAGATACAATCGACGGTCGGCGATGGTGCCCACGGTGCGGTTTTCGCCCAAGATGGCCACGCGTCCTTTTTCTTCGTAACGCTCCGGGGTAGCACGAACCAGTACCAAATCTCCTTTTTTGGTGGTGATGAAAAGGTGTCCGTCGGCCAACGTAATCGCACCTTTGCCGAATCCTTCCTGCGACCACACCACGCGTCCGGTCGCGGCATCCACGCACCGCAAATCGATACGTTTGCTGAATTCTCCCGAAAGGCCATACAAGTAGCCTTCGTGGTGGACGGAATTGGCCCAGTAGTTGAGCATGGAGCTTTTCGGCCCTTTGCTCTCCCACAGGAGACTGGGCGGTCCGTCGGCTTTCAGCTGGAACAGCGCGCAGCCGACTTCTTCACCGGATGTTACAAAGAGCCGGTCGCCGATGACCAGTGGTGTGCAAATGTTGCAATCGTACTCCGTTTCCCAAGGGACACGCCAAAGCTGTTTGCCCTCGGAACTGACCGCCAACAAACTTTCGCCGGTAAAGAAAATCAATTGCCGCCGGCCGCCCACGGTGACAGCGATCGGAGTGGCATAGCCGGCCCGGTCGTTGCCGACTTTCCAGACGGGACGTCCCGTCTTTTTGTCGAGCGCGGCCACGCCAGCCCCTTTGGCCCCCGGCACCGCCAGGACGAGGTCGCCTTCCACGGTCGGCGACGCCGACAAGCCCCAGGAAATGTTCTTGGCCCCAAACTCCGCGAGGATGTCGCGCTGCCAGACGATTTTCCCGTCTTTGGCACTCAGGCACACCATCGGACCATTCACTGACTGCACGTAAACAAAATCTCCCTCGATGGTTGGCGTGCTCCGTGGGCCGTTGCCGTATTGATTCTTGTACCCTTTGCCGAGCGGAGTCGACCACAATTCGGTTCCCCGGCGCGCATCGAGAGCGATAACGATCTCCTTGCCATCCCGCTGCACCATCGTGATGGCGCGGCCGCCGGCTACGGCGATCGACGAATAACCGTCGCCGCCCCGGGCCTTCCACAACACCTTCGGTCCGCTTGTCGGCCAAGTGGTCAACAGACCGGTTTCCGGCGAGAAGCCGTTGCGATGGGGTCCCAGCCACTGCGGCCAGTCGGCAGCGGTCAGCGTTAGCGCACAGAGAAAAAACGAAGCGATTGCCAGTCGACCAATCCGGAACATACGCGCACACCCCATCAGTCGGGTACGTCGCCAATGCAGGAATTGTATGGGCCGTCCGAGCGGACGGCTTTCGCTTGATCCAGGATTTGGCCTGCCGCCGACGTTCGCGGCGGACCTCGATGGGTCTTCACGGTTTCCACGGGGCCACTTCGAGCCAATTGAGGCCGACGCCGACATCCACTCGCAACGACACACGGAGCTGCTGGGCCAACGCGGCGCACATCTCAGCGCGCACCAGGGTTGCCACGTCGTCAATCTCTGCCGGCGGCGCTTCGAGCACGAGTTCGTCATGGATTTGCAACAGCAGCCGCGCTTGTCGTCTTGGATCGTGCAACCGGCGATAGACGCGTAGCATGGCCACCTTGATCAAGTCGGCCGCCGAACCTTGAATCTGCATGTTGATCGCTTCGCGTTCCGGCTGCGTGCGGCTTTTGTACGAGGTCGTCGCCCGAATGCCCTCGATGGCTCGACGCCGCCCCAGGAGGGTCGCGACGAAACCCCTGGCCCGGCAATCGGCGAGCAAACGATCCTGGTACTCCAGCACCTTGGGATAACGAGCAAAATAAGCGTCAATGAATGCCGCCGCTTCGTCCTTGGAAATCTCCAAGCGCTGGGCCAGGCCAAAGGCGCTCATCCCATAGATGATGCCGAAATTGATCGTCTTGGCCATGCGGCGCATGTTGTCGGTGACCGCGTTCTCGGCCACGCCGAAGACTTGCGCCGCCACCAAGGCGTGGATGTCGCGGTCGGCAGCGAATGCTTCCAAGAGCGCTTCGTCGCCGGAAAAATGGGCCAGCAGCCGCAGCTCAATCTGCGAGTAGTCCGCCGTAAGCAAGCGCCAACCGGGTTCCGGAACGAACGCCTGGCGTATCTGGCCGCCCAATTCGCTGCGAATCGGGATATTTTGCAGGTTCGGATCGCTGGAGCTGAGACGGCCGGTCGCCGTCACGGTTTGATGAAACGAGGTGTGTACCCGTCCTGTTTGCGGATGGACCAGCGCCGGCAGGGCATCGACATAGGTCCCTTTCAACTTGGCGATCTTCCGATGTTCAAGCAGTTTCTTGGGCAGCTCGTGGCCCTCCTTGGCCAAAGCTTCGAGGGTTTCCTGGTCGGTGCTGGCAGCCCCGGTGACGGCAGTCCTGCTTTTGGGCTGATAGCCCAAGTCCTCGAAAAGAACTTGCCGAAGTTGCTTGACGGAGCCGATGTTGAAGGTCCGACCGGCGAGCCGATAAATGTCGTTTTCCAAAGCCGTCAATTCTTTGTCCATCGCCGCGCCAATGCGGCGCAACAACGGTACGTCGAGCCGAATGCCGGTGAATTCCATCGCGCCCAAGATCTCGATCAAAGGGATCTCGAGGTCGTCGTACAGGTACATCGCCGGCGCGGCGCCCGAGGCGACGGCTTCGCTGCTGCGACCTGTGCGGGGAGCCTTGAAGCCGGCCTGCTCCAACTCCGCTTCGAGTTTTTCGCACAGGCGCCAGGCGACGTCGGCGTCTTCGGCCGCGTATTCGGTGACGACCGCCAACGGCACCTCGTCCATGCGTTTCTGTTGCTTGCCCGTGCCGATCAGGGACGTGATCGCAATGACGCGATGATTCAGGTGTTTTTCGGCGAGAAGGTCCAGGCCGTGGCTGCGTTCGCCGGCGTGGAGGAGGTAGTCGGCAATCATCGAATCGCCGGCTATGCCGCGCAGTTCAATGCCGTGCGCCCGCAACACTTGCCAATCGAATTTAATGTTCTGGTTGATCTTTTGCACGGCGGCGTCTTCGAGGATCGGCTTGAGCTGGGCCAAGGTCGTTGCCGGCTCCAACGTCGGCTCCCCCTCGGGACCGCGCACCGCAAGATACCAGGCCTCACCCGCCTGCCAGCAGATCGCCAAGCCGACGATCTCGGCGCTGTGCGGATCAAGGCTTGTCGTTTCCAGGTCGATGGCGAACCGGTGCTGTGTGCGAAGACGTTCCAAGAACGTCGCCAACTCCGCCGGCGTGTTCACCAGATGGTACCGGTGGGGCCAGGCGGCCACGACTTGGTTCGATGGTGTGCCGGTGCCGGCGTCGACGTCTTTGAAAAGAGCTTCCGCTGTTTCGTTGCGGCGTGCCGGCTCAGCTGTCGCTGGTTCAGCTACCGCCGCGGCCGCGGATTCGCGCACTTCGTCCTGGAACCGCCGAAATCCCCAACTTCGGAACAGCTCCAGGAGCTTGCCGGAGTCCCACGGCCGCACTTTCCAGTCGGACCAACGAAGTTCCAGCGGCACGTCGGTGGCCAGGCGGACGAGCGACCGGCTTCGTTGCAGCGTTGCCGCAGCGGCCTTAAGATTTTCCCCCTTCGTGCCCGGAATCTCATCGAGGTGGGCCAGAAGATTGTCGAGCGTCTGATACTTTTGCAACAGCTGCGTTGCCGTCTTCGGACCGATGCCCGGCACTCCAGGGACGTTGTCCACGGTATCGCCGACCAGGGTTTGAAAATCGACAACTTGTTCGGGCGCGATGCCCCAATCGGAGGCGAGTGCCGCGCGGTCGTAGACCTTGCGTTGGCGGAGGTTGAAGATGTGGACCCTGTCGTTGAGCAGCTGGCGCAGGTCCTTGTCGTTGGAGCAGATGTAAACTTCCAGACCCCGGCGTTCCCCGGCCCGAGCCAACGTGGCAATCACGTCGTCAGCCTCGTAATTAGGGACCGACAGCACGGGCACGCGCATGGCGGCCAACAGGTCGTGAATCATGGGTATTTGCAACTGCAAATCGTCGGGCATCGGCGCCCGGTTGGCTTTGTAGTCGGCCGAGATCTGGTCGCGAAAGGTTGGTCCCGGCGGATCGAACACGCAGACCAGATAGGTCGGCTTTTTCTCGTTGTGCACATAGAGCAAGTCGCGCGTAAAACCAAAAACGGCGTTGGTCGGTAAACCGGTGGGACTGGTCATGCTGCCGATGGCATGGTAGAGCTGGTAGATCAGCGAATGAGCATCGAGAAGATACAATGTTTCGCGCGGTCGGGCACCCATGGCGAAGTCCCACAGCCAAGCGGTCCGTTGCATTCGCGGCGAGAGGCAGGATGCCGCGACGACTGCCCCTTTGCCTCCTTCTGGTGGTTTATGGAATCTCTCGCCGTCACAATCGGTTTCCCCGTCAGGACGGTCGCGGCCGTGGAGCGAGCGGCAACCATTTGGTTTGACAGCCGTGGTCGGGTCGTTAAACTTAAATAGATAGCTCGCGCCGAAGGCGAGCCGTCCTATCCTCGCTCTGCGCAAACGATCGTTTCGGCAAATCCGGCCACAAGAGGTGATCGCATGGCTGCCTTGAAGAAGCCCGTCAAGAAGAAAGACAACACAAAGCCCGGCACGGTGCTGATCGTTTTCCTCGTGATCTTCGTGCTGGCCAGCATCAGCTTGGGCGTGCTCGCTTGGTTCGGCTACCGCGAACAAGACGATTTGCGAAAAGCCGCCGAAAGCGCCCGCAGCAGCGAAAAAACCATGAAGATCAACCGCGACTACCGTGTCGCCCTGGTCTACCTGCTAGGGTCGGCGACCGGATACGAGAAACTGCCGGACGGCGACCGCACCTTCGCTGAGAACGAATTAGACGAGATCTTCAAAGAGGGCGGTAAATACAAATCGGATGATAGTGTTGCCTTTGCCAAAGCGGTCGAGGAGATGAAAAAAGACCTTGGCTGGGACGGTAAGAAGTTCGCCACGTCGTACAGCGCGCGACTCAAACAAGCCTTGGACGACCTCAAGAAAGCCGAAGAGAAATTCGCCGCGGCTGATGAAAAACGTAAGGAATGGGAGAACAAGTACAACAGCTACGTCAACACCATCGTCGAGTTCGACAAAGCCCGGTCGGCAGCCATTGCTAAGGGAAACGCGGCGGCCTTGGCCAAGGCC
>JANWVS010000570.1 GCA_025056835.1 Gemmataceae bacterium
TAATGCGGCGTGAGGCGTGCAGATCGTGCGCCGCAACATGAATCATGGAACTATGAACCAGCCGACAGCTCAAAGCCGCGACCAAGGCCGGCGTCGTGCCTTGATTCCGGATGACATTCTCGAATACCTGGCTCATGGAAAGCTGCTGACGGGCATGTTGACCGCGGTAGTGGCCCTAATCGAGCGCGAACTGCCGGACAGCATCGGTTCCGTCTTGCTGCTCGATGAAAAGCGACGGCGATTGCTCATCGGTGCTGCGCCGCGCTTGCCGGAGTCTTACAACCAAGCAATTGATGGGATCGAAATTGGTCCGGCGGTGGGGTCGTGCGGCACGGCCGCATTCACCGGCCAACGCGTCATCGCCCAAGACATTGAAACCGATCCTCTCTGGGCACCGTACCGCCATCTTGCTCGCGCCGCCGGGTTGCGATCCTGCTGGTCGGAGCCTGTGTTCGGTGCCGATGGCCGAGTGCTCGGAACTTTTGCCATTTATTACCGACAGCCCCATATGCCGACCGAGGCAGAAATCGAGGTGCTGACGACCGCCGCCCATCTGACCAGCATTATCGTGGAGCGCCATCGCGCCGAGGAATCGCTTCGCGATCGGGAACAGCAGCTCCGCCTGTTGTTGGAGCAAATGCCGGCGATGCTCTGGATCGTCGATAACGAACTGCGCATTACCGCCAGCACCGGCTCAGGACTTCGCGCTATCGGCGTCGTGCCCGGCCAGCTGGTCGGCACACGGCTTCAGGATTACGTGGGAACGGAGGATCTCAACGATTTTCCCTTGGCGATGCACTGTCGGGCCTTGGCGGGAGAGTCGTTGCACTACGAAATGGAATGGCACGGTCGCTTCCTCCAAGTTCATCTCGAACCGATGCGCAACCAAGCTGGTCAAATCACTGGTTGTATTGGCATCGCTGTGGATGTCACGGAGCGCAAACGAGCCGAAGCCGAGCGCGAGCGGTTACAGGCTCAACTGCTTCACGCTCAAAAGCTCGAAAGTCTCGGCATTCTGGCCGGCGGCATCGCTCATGATTTCAACAACTTCTTGACCGGGATCCTCGGCTATGCCGACCTGGCGTTACGCGAAGTGCCGCCTAATTCGACGGCCCACCACTTGATCGCCGAGGCCATCAAGGTCACCCGTCGCGCCGCCGAATTGACCGAGCGGATGCTCGCTTACTCCGGCAAGGGGCGATTTGTCATCGAACCGGTGGATTTATCGGCTCTCGTTATCGAAATGGAATCGCTGCTGAAGGTGTCGATTTCCAAGAAATGTCGGCTGGTGTTGGCCCTAGCTTCCGATTTGCCGGCGATCGAGGGGGACAGTGCCCAGATTCGTCAGGTGCTCCTGAACCTGGTCATCAACGCCTCGGAAGCTATTGGCGAGCGCGAGGGCGTCGTTACGGTGGCGACCGGGGTCCGTCATTGTACCCGTGCGGAGTTGGCCAGCGCCTACGTGAACTACGACATGCCGGAAGGCAGCTACGTGTATCTCGAAGTGGCCGACACCGGCTGCGGCATGGCCCCGGAAATTCAGGCCAAGATGTTTGACCCGTTCTTTTCGACGAAGTTTGCCGGTCGCGGGCTGGGATTGTCAGCCACACTGGGAATCGTCCGTGGACATCGCGGTACGATCCGCTGTACCAGCGAACCGAATCAGGGGACAACTTTTACCGTGTTGTTTCCGGCCGCGGCGGGGCGGCCGAAGGCTGAGCTTCCCCCAGCTGCCGGGGAAGATGCTTGGCGTGGCGACGGGAAAGTCGTCGTGGCTGACGACGAGTTCTTGATCCGCAACATGGTGGGCCACATGCTGCGCCGTCTGGGCTTTCAAGTCTTGCTCGCTGCGGACGGCCAGGAGGCGGTGGAATTGTTTTGTCGCGAAGCCAACGACGTTCGCTTGGTCCTTCTCGATCTGACGATGCCGCGCCTCGATGGGGTCGAGGCTTTGCGTCTCATCCGCGCCCAGCGCCGCGACGTTCCCGCGATCCTCTCGAGTGGTTACAACGAGCAAACGACTGCCAAACGCCTCACGCAGGGAGATCAGGTAGTATTCCTTCAAAAACCATACCGTTTCGAAGAACTGGCCGCAGTGGTTAAACAGGTGCTGGCAGCGAGGCAAGCGTAGGCCCGGCGTGCTCGGCGGCGTCGAGGTCAGTCAGTCCAAGCCGCTGAACATTACGTCCGGGAAACCACGGCATTCGCTGCGGCATTTTTGCGGGAACCGTCGCCTCTGGCTGGCTGACTGCCGGCTGTTGGATCGCGTCGGCTCAACAACAGGCACCTGAAAAGCCAACAAGATTGCCGCAGCCTCGTCCCGTCAGAGACGCCGACATTTTGCAAACGGTCCGAGGATTCGAGAACCTGGGACCAGAGATCTTAACAGGATGGCAACACCAT
>JANWVS010000571.1 GCA_025056835.1 Gemmataceae bacterium
AGCTGGAGAACTTCGCCAAGGTCGTTCACGGCAGCCTCCATCTTACGGAGGTCGGTTATCACGTCGTCAACGAAGGCCGCCGTCTGGTGGAAGTGGACCGCGTCAGCGTGGCCGTGCGCCAGGGGTATCGGCCCCAGGTGGTGGCCATCAGTGGTGCCGACGTCGTGGAAAAACGCTCGAATCTCGTACAACTGATGCGGGCGCTCTTCGAGCAAGTCATCGATTGGGGCGAGAAGCTGGTTTACAGCGGGGCCAAGGACGAAGCACTGCCGCCCAAAGTCCTCAAGGCGTTGGATGCCTACTTGGCCGAGAGCAACAGCAAATTCCTGGTCGTCATGCCTCTGCCGGACGAACGCGAGGTAGCCGCCAAGAAAAAGCCGCGGTCGGCGATCATGATGGAGTGCTTTGAGACGGGCACCGAGCTGGAACAAAAGATCGCGCGCTTGGAGGTCATCGGCCGACATGCGACGACGGCTTTGTACAACGCCGCCGAGTATCGCCGCATTCCGATGCGCTTTCTTTGGTTGCCGCTGGCCAAGGTGCAAGACGGCTTGGGGGGCAAGGCCCAAGCCATCGTCACCTTGATCGGCGTCGGCATCGCGGCCCTGTTGGCGGCCATGGTGTTCGTGCCCTACCCGTTGCGCATGGCGGCGCCGGGGACGTTCCAGCCCAAGGAGCGTCTGATCGCTTATTCCCCCGTGGAGGCGCAAGTGCGCGAAATCGCCCAAGGATTAAAGTCCGGCAGCCGGGTCACGCCCAACCAAGAACTGATTCGCCTCTACTCGTTGGAACTGCGAGACAAGATCCGCAATCTTCAAGGGGAGATCGCCCAGGCCAAAAATACGATCGACGCCCTCAGCGCCTCCAACGATCCGCAAGACAAGATTCGCGTCAGCGATGCGAAATTGACGCGTGACGCCCGCCTCGCCGAATTGATGGAATTGGCCAACTTCGCCAAAGCCAGCCTGCAAGACCCGGGCACATTCTGGATCAAATCGCCGATTCCGGGAATCATTCTGACTCCCGACTTCCGCGAACAGTTGACCAACAAGCCGGTCAAACCGAACGAACCGTTGTTGAAAATCGGCCGCGTCGATCCGCTGCAACCCCGGTTGGCGGATTGGGAAATCGAATTGAAAATTCCGCAGAAGCATATCGGCCAGGTCCTTCGCGCTTTTCCCTCGAAAGAGCCGGACGCCAAGCTGGATGTGGACATCTTGCTGAAGACCATGCCGACAAGCGTGTTCAAGGGCAAGTTGCGCCGCGACAAAATCGCCCTGGAGGCCAAAAACCAGCGCGACGTCCACGACGAACCCGAACCGGTGGTGCTGGCCTGGGTTCGCCTCGACGACGAAGAAATCCCCGAGGCTTACCGTGTGCCGTTGTCGAGCCTGTTGAGCAGCACCGAAGTGGAGACCCGCATCCGCTGCGGCAACCGCGCCATGGGTTATTCGCTCTTTTACGGTGTTTGGGAATTCATCTACGAAAAAATCGTCTTCTTTTTCTAGGAGTTGTTTCGCATGGGCCGCATACTCCTGGGCGTCGTTGTTGCCGCCGTCTTGGTTGGTTTGCTCGGCTGGTGGTTCGACCTCTTCGGGGCCGGCCCCGAACCGGGCAGTGGCCAGGAGCCCCCCTCGCAGCCCTCGGTCGATCCGTTCGCGCTGGGTGAGCCGCTGTATGAACCGATCAAGGAAGCCGATCGCCGCGAGTTCCAGGTGCTTGCCCGCAGTGGCGAGCCGATTGTGATGAGCGGCGTACTCGATGCCATCGACAAAGTCGACATCGGCAGCGCCGTCGGCGGCGAAATCCTTTACATCGGCGACGGCGTGCCGGAGGGAGCCACGCAGATCGCCGGTCTGGCTCCCTTCGTCTGTTCCACCTATCGCACCGCTTGGATCACGCAAGGCGGCAGGAAAATCGCCAAGTTCTACAAGCCGCTGGGCAAAAACAGCAAGATCCACGGCGGTCAGATGGTCGGCGAACTCGACTACGCTCGTGCCTTGAACAACTACCTTGCCAAGGCAGCCCGCTACATGAGTAAACTCGAGGAGTACAATGTCGCCCTCCGCATCGACGAAGTCGCCCAAGAACGGCTGGAAATCGAAATCAAGATTGCCGGTCCCCACAAAACCAGGGACTTGGCCGACGCGAAACTGACGCGCATCAAGACGCGGCAAGAAGCCGCCAAGGCCTACAGCGAATTGCAAGAAGCCGAGCACGAATTAGACTCCGCGAAGATCCTGCTCGAACTGCACGAGATCCGCCCCAAGCGGCCTTTCAAGACGGGTTACATCAAAACGATCTACAAAGATACCGGCGAAGCGGTCAAGGAGCTGGAGAGCGTCCTGAGCATCTACAGCATCGATCACTTGCGGGCCGACGGTTTCGTGGAATCGCA
>JANWVS010000572.1 GCA_025056835.1 Gemmataceae bacterium
GTGGAGGGACGGCCGGCGCGGCGATCGGTGATGAGGCCCTTGTCGTCGACCGTGCAGAAGTTGCCGCGAATGGCCACGTCGCGCGGGCCGACGGGAAAGTTAATGCCGAGGGCCTCCAGGATGCCGCGGCCGATCCGATATTCGAGCGGGTCGTAGCCGAACAAGCCGAGGTGTCCCGGACCGCTGCCGGGCGTGATGCCGGGAAGCACCGGGATGGATAGACCGCAGACCCCTTCGCGGGCGCAGCCGTCGAGATTGGGCGTGCGCGCGGTTTCCAGCTCGGTCTTGCCGCCCAGTTCTTGCGGCAAGCCGCCCAGGCCGTCGGCCACGAGGAGGACGATTTTCGTATCGTTGGCCTCGCGCAAGTCGCGCAGCAGTTCATGAATCTTCATCAACGGTGTTACCTGTTGCAGTAAAAAAAGGTAGATTAACCCACAGGCTGGTCGCCGGACCTGCCGCGGTGGCCGTCGCCGCGGCGAGGTCGCGCGCCGTCCCACGCCGCTGGGGCTTATTCTATGCAATTACCTGATGAGGCCATCACCTACGACTACCACGGTCTGTTGATTCCGACCCGGGAAGAATGGACGCCAGCCGCGGAGCTGCGCCAGCAGCATTTCCTGTCGCCGGCCAAGATCAAGGACTTGTTGCCGCGTCTCAATCAGGTCCGCAGCCAGGTAGCGGCGGAACGTGAGCTGCGCTTGGTGCCGCCGGAACTGGAGCCGGTACACGCCGGTTTCATCGACCTGCCGCAAAAGCTGCTCGATCAGGAGCGGAAGGCGGGGCCGCGCAGCCTCCTGGGCCGCATTCAGGCAACGGCTCAACAGTTCCGCGAACAGGTCGACCGTGTCGTCATCCTCGGCATCGGCGGCTCCTACCTCGGCGCCCGCGCCTTGTTCGACGCGTTAAAGCACACGTACCACAACGAATTGCCGCCGAAGGACCGTTCCGGCGTGCCGCGCATCTATTTCGAGGGCAACAATGTCGACAATGATGCCTTGCACGATCTTTTCGAGCTGCTTCAGCTGACGTGCGTCGACCCGGAAACGCGCGAGGAGCGGTGGGGCGTCGTCGTCATCAGCAAATCGGGCGAAACGCTCGAGACCGCCGCGGCCTTTCGGGCCATTCGCCGCGAGATGGCCGAGTTCTACGGCAGCCATTCGCCGCGCCTCAAACAACTGCTGCTTCCGATCACAGGTTTCGGCAAACCGGCCAAGGAGGGCAAGCCGGCCGAACCGAGCAAGCTGCGCCAATTGTCTTTGGCCGACGGCTTCAGCGACGAGGAAATCTTCCCCATTCCCGACGACGTCGGCGGTCGTTACTCGGTCTTTACCGCGGTGGGACTGGTCCCGGCGGCGCTGATGGGACTCGACGTCCGCGCGTTGTTGCTGGGGGCCGCCGCCATGACGCGCCGTTTCCTCGACGAACCTTTCGAACGCAACCCGGTGTTGCAGTACGCCGCCGTCAACTACCTGATGACAACCCAGTGTCACAAGCCCATTCGCGTGCTTTCGATCTGGTCGAAGAAGCTCGAGGCCCTCGGCTGGTGGTATGACCAATTGCTGGCCGAAAGCTTGGGCAAAGAGGGCCTGGGAGCGACGCCGCTGACGGCCGTCGGCACCCGCGACCTGCATTCGCGCGGCCAGCAGCACCAGGAGGGGGCCCGCGACAAGGTCATCAACAACCTGATCGTCAAATCGCCCAGGCACCCGCCGATCATGATCGGCATGGCTGACAAGAACCAGGACGACTTGAACCAGTACAACCGCAAGGGGTTGCCCGACTTGCTGGCTGCCGCCCTGCGCGGCACCAATCAGGCCTATGCCGACGCCGTCCGTCCGACCGCCGACCTGGTCATGCCGATGCTCTCCGAACACGCCATGGGGCAACTCATGCAGATGCTGATGCTGGCCACGGTGGTCGAGGGACGTTTGCTGGGGGTCAATCCGTACGGCCAGCCCGGCGTCGAAGCGTATAAACGCAACATGAAAGCCCTGCTCAAGTCGTAGGGCCGGCGGCCGCCTTGGCCTGTCGTTTCCGCCTCCCCTATAATGCCCCAAGCGAGTCGACGTGGGCAGCAAATGGTCAGCCATGGACGATCCTTCCGATTCCCTCCGACCCAAGTACCGGCGCGTCGTCCTCAAATTGAGCGGCGAGGTCTTCGGCGCGCCCGGCGGCACGAGCGGCATCTCGATCGACGAGACGCTCGGCATCGCTCGGCAAATCAAACGGGTCCACGATCGTGGCGTGCAACTGGCGGTGGTCATCGGCGGCGGCAACATCATTCGGGGGCAACATGCGGCACAAGCAGGTATCGACCGCGCTACTGCCGACTATATGGGCATGTTGGCGACGGTCATCAACGCGCTCGCTCTGCAGGATGCTATCGAGCGGTTGG
>JANWVS010000573.1 GCA_025056835.1 Gemmataceae bacterium
TCCATGTTCTCGACAAGTTCGTCGTCTGGGATTGTCCCGACATGACCAGTTGGACTGCCGAGCATTATGTCGTGCGGCTTTTGGAAGTCGCCGGCTTGGCCGATGTCGTCGTTTATGTGGCCTCCGACGAGCGCTACAATGATGCGGTCCCGACGCAGTTCCTGAAGTTACTGCTGCAAGCGGGAAAAGTGGTCGTTGCGTGCCTCGTTAAGATGCGTGAAGCTGAGATACCGGCGCTGCTGAATCATTTTCAGCAAGCCGTAGTGGCGCCGTTGCCGGTCCGTCCGGTGGCGTGCCTCGCCGTGCCGTTTCTTACGCACGAGCAGCTGAAAGACCCCTTTCACGGTACCATTCCCAGTGACCCCAACGCCACGAAGCCGGCCAATGCGTGGCGCATCCCGCTCGTCAATCAAGTGGCTGTGCTGGGTGAACCGAGTGTCGAAGTGCGGCGGCGCACCGTCCATGCCGCGGTCGCGTTTTTGAAGTCTGCGGAGAGCACGCTACTGGGGGTTGCCCGCAACGACCTCGACGCCCTGCAAAGTTGGCGACGGCTGGTTCACGAGGGCCGGGCAGAGTTTGATAATCAATACTGCCGCGAATTCCTCGGGACAGAACGGATGCGCCGGTTCGATGAGGCCCTCGTCCGCTTGTTACAGTTGTTGGATTTGCCGGGAGTTGGCCAACATGTCAGCCGGGTGCTCAATCTCATTCAAACACCTTATCGCTGGTTGCGAGAACGGCTCAGCAAGGCGATGCGTCGGCCGCCGGCGCCTTCGTTGCCGGAAAGGCCTGTGCTGGAAAATGCCTTGGCGACCTGGCTGGATTTGCTCCGCAAGGAATCGGCGCGGCGGGCCGGCCAGCACCCACTGTGGCAGTACGTCCACGACGGTTGGCATGCCGGGCTTGCGGAACGAATCAAGGAACGCTTCGAGCGGGAGCTTGCCGTGTTCCATGCGTCGATGCATGATGAGGTCGAACGGACCGCCCGAGCGATTTACGAACACCTCGAACGCAATCCTGTCGCCCTGAATACACTCCGCGGCGCGAAGTTGACGCTCGAACTTGGAGCGGCCGTCAGCACATTTGCCGCAGTCGCCACCCTCGGCGCCACCGTCTGGCTCAACCTCGTTTTTATTCCGTTGGCGACGAGCGTTGCCAACCACCTCGTCGAGCTATTGGGCGAGAAATACGTCAATACGCAGCGCGAACAAACCCGCGCCCGCCAAATGGCACTTGTCTCACAAAAGCTCTCCGCGCCGCTGGCGGAGTGGCTCATTCAATGGCCCGCGACCGGCAACACTCCTTTGGAACGTTTACAACAAGTGTTGCAGCGCCTGCCCCACAATATCGCCGAGTTGGAGGCGGAGCTCCGTTCGTAACCGCGAAACTTAACCGGAATTTCATTGCTCGGCCGCCCGAAGGCGTGTAGCGTAAATAGTGTCGTTATGACTTGGCGCTGTCGGTTCGACCACCTTCCATGCCAACGCGCACGTTATATGCCGCCGTCGCGGCCTGTCTGATCTGCCATGGCTGTGTGCCGACGCGGGCTGCGGATTGGCCCATGGGGAGGTTTGATTGCCAACGAACCGCGGCGTCGCCCCACGATTTGCCCGAGCCGTTATATCTGCATTGGACGCGAGATTACCCCCCGCAAAAGGTTGCCTGGCCCGACCAGGAAAAGATGCAGTTTGATGCCGCTTTCGATCCGATCATTTTGGGCCAGACTTTGTTCGTGAACTCAGCGCGCCAAGACTGCGTGCGGGCGCTCGATGTTGCTACCGGCGAGGAAAAGTGGACTTTTTTCGCCGACGGTCCGATTCGCTTCGCACCCGCCGGTTGGAACGATCGAATCTATTTCGTCTCCGACGACGGTTACCTGTACTGCTTGCGAGCGACCGACGGGAAGTTGCAATGGAAACACCGTGGCGGGCCGAGCGATCGCAAGATCTTGGGCAACGAACGCCTGATTTCAACCTGGCCTGCCCGGGGAGCGCCGGTAATCGTCGCCGATAAAGACGAGCGCGGCGCGGAGACGGCCACGGTCTACTATGCTGCCAGTATCTGGCCATTCATGGGCATCTTCATTCATGCACTCGACGCCCGCACCGGAACCGTCGTTTGGACCAACGACGGCGACGGCTCGCTCTACATGAAACAGCCGCACAATGCTGATTCATTCGCGAGCATTGCGCCGCAAGGTCCCATGGTGGTGATCGATGATATGTTGCTGATCCCTGGGGGAAGGTCAGTGCCCGCTTGTTTCGATCGTCGGACGGGGAACTTGTTGCGGTATCAACTCGCGGAAAACGGCAAGCGGGGCGGCGGCTCGGAGGTCGCCGCCATCGGTAAGGTCTTCTTTAACGGGGGCGCCGCTTTTGAACTCGACACGGAG
>JANWVS010000574.1 GCA_025056835.1 Gemmataceae bacterium
GAACAGGTCCGGCACGTTTTTGAACTCCAGAAAATCCGGCATCCAGTAAGCCGTGCCGCCGATGGCAAAGGTCATCGCCGTCATCCCGGCGGTATTCCAGGTGTACGAGGGAATACGCAAGATCTCCACGTATTTTTGCAGACCCGAGGTCGAGGCCGCTTCGGCGGTGCTCCGGCTGCGCGGCGGATCGCGCATGAGAAAGCACATGATGCCCAAAATAATCCCGGGCGGCACCACTGCGTAAAATGCCGCATTCCAACCATATTGCCGCATCATCACCTCGCCAAACGTGTAGCCCAAGGCGCCTCCGACAGGGATGGCGAGATAGAAGTATGCCATGACTTGGCCGCGCTTCTCGACCGGATAAAGGTCTGCCAGCATCGCCGGCGCAATGGGACCGTAACCCCCTTCGCCGACGCCAACAAAACAGCGCGTCGCCAACAGTATCCAATAACTTGTCGCAAGGCTCGCCCCGAAATACGCCTGCCAATTCACACCGGAAGCGCCGCTGGCCACGCTCCACAAAATCACCGCAATGCCGACCAACAGCCAGCGCGACGAGCGATCCGCCAGCCAACCAAAGACCGGCGCCAGCAACATGTACGTCACCAGAAAGGCCGTCGACAGCAGCCCCATCCGGAATCGCGCCTCTGCTTCGTCGACGCCGACCAACAACTCGCGACGAATCTCCGGCTCGACGGCCGCCAAGACTTGACGATCGAGGTAGTTAAATAAATTGATGACCAGCAACAGGGTCAGGGCGGTCCCGGCGTTCACTGCCGATGGGGGCGCCTTCGGACCTTCGTGCGATGACATAGAAACTCCACCGTTGGCGTTGCTTGGGAGATCAAACGCCCCAGTGTAGCAAACGCACATCGATCGCGCCAAGCCGCGTCAGCTCCCCCGCCAAGCCGACCCATGACCTGAGACTGCGTCGAGTGTGAAGATCCTGTTTATGCAGTTACCTCGGAAAGAAAGTGCGTTCTCTTTCCGGCAGCGCTGCCCCGGACGCTGGTCCGGGCGGCCGAGGGAGCAACGGCGTTTTCAGAGGGGCAACGCCGTCAACGTCAACGAAACCTCGTGTTTCCCTGGATTTTTGAGGGTTTCGTTGACAACAGGTGCCAGGCAGGTTCTTCCCGCGAGCGTTGACCGGAAGAGGTTGGCTCAAGGTGACGCCGACGCCAACGCCGATTGCTGGGCGTCGCTGACGCTCTTGCTGCGGCACGCCGAGAACGAAAGCGCGCTAACCTTGTTCGATGCCGAGGCCCTGAAGTAGAATCGAACCGGCAAGTCGTCGAGCGGCAGCAACCCGCCGGAAACGGCAAGCCGCGGCGATTGTGCCGACGATTGATAGCGGCACTGTGCGGTCGATCGTTCCCTAGCGTCTAGAGAACACTTTGACTTTTCGTCAGACGTATCTTCCTCCAATTCTTCGCCTCATGGCGCAACGGCGCGAGTGTTCCCGAGGAAGCTAGGCAACCGTGCGCCCATCGGTATAAGGCCGCCCGGTGCGGCCGTGGCTTTGGGGAGCAACAATCATGGTTACGAACGGCCAAAACGTCACCACCTTGGCCCTGCGGCCCCGCGAAGCGGCCCAGGCCCTGGGCATCAGCCCCCGTACGCTTTGGGCGCTGACGGCCCCGCGTGGCCCGATCCCCTGCGTGCGGATCGGCCACGGCCGACGCCGGTCGGTTCTCTACCCCGTGGACGCCCTGCGGCGCTGGCTGTCCCAGCAGGCGGGAAGCGAGGACCGCGAGCAATGACCCCTCTCGAGAACCTCCTGGCCCGCGTCACCGGTGTGAAGCAAACCGGCAAGGGTTGGTCGGCTCGTTGTCCGGCCCACGACGACCGCAAGGCCAGTCTGAGCATCGCCGAGGGCGACGACGGCACCGTGTTGCTGAAGTGCCATGCCGGCTGTTCGACGGAAGCGGTTCTCCGGGCCATGGGGCTTGAGCTACGCGACTTGTTCGCAACGACCAAGGCGGCGGAGCGGGACAGCAAGCCGACCAACAACGGCCAGCACGCCGACGCCGGTCGGGTGTTCCCCACGGCCCGCGACGCCGTGGTGGAGTTGGAACGCCGGCCGGGGAAACGGGCGGCGACATGGACGTACCACGACGCCCAGGGCGAACCCATCGGCCTGGTGCTTCGCTGGGACAGCGCGGCCGGCAAAGACATTCGGCCCGTCGCGAAGTTTCCCGACGGCTGGCGCATCGCGGCGATGCCGACGCCGAGGCCGCTGTATCGTCTGCCCGAGCTGCTGAAGGCCGGGCCTGATGCCCCCATTGTCGTTCTCGAAGGTGAAAAGTGCTGTGACGCGGCCGTGTCACTTGGCTTCGTCGCCACCACCTCGTCGGGCGGTGCCCAAGCGGCGCACAAGACC
>JANWVS010000575.1 GCA_025056835.1 Gemmataceae bacterium
CAAAGCGGCGGCGAAACATTTCCTGATCTTCTGCCGCAATCACGATCAGGCATTGAACCACTTCCGGCCGATTGATGAATTGCTCGACGGTTTTGAGCCATACGGCTCGACCTTCCAACGGGGCGAACGGCTTTTTCTCCTTGTCGCGGAAACGGGACGAGCGTCCGGCTGCGGGGAATATGACGGCAAAGCGAGCCATGGCGGTACTCCAGCAGGCGTCGGCGGCCGAGCACGCCACTGTGGGTCAGGCACGAGCCGCTGCGTCGTTATCCTATGGCGCGGCCAGCCCACGATGCCAGGTTGCGGCGGACTGTTTCGGTTTCTGCGGCCAGGCGCCGTAAGCCATCTTCAACATCCCGCAATTCGTTGTCCAGCTCCGCCAGCTTTCCCGACAAGGCAGACATTGTATCCGGAAGGCTCGTCACGCGTTCCTTGGCCGCGGTCAACGATGCCTCCCGCGACGCTGCTCGCAATGCCGGTTCGCTCGGCTTCCCACAGTCGGCTAAGGCCGCGTCGGTTTCCGCCAGGTACCGCGCAAGGATTGCCTCGAGCGCCTGCCAGTCCGGCGCCGCGGCGGTCTCCGCCATCGTTTCGGCTCCTTTGTGCTCATGGTTCGCTTCCTCGGCCGCGCGTGAGCCGTGACCAGGAAAGCGCGGGGACGTCGTGAACCACTTTGTAACCGATTCGGCTTCGAGATACTATGCGAAGTTGCGCCGGCCGCCGATTGAGGACGCTTGCTTTTGGGGACGTGGTGTCTTTGCGTTGCCGACGGAGGCTCGGGGCTGTTCGGTTGTGCGACAAGTCTTCGTGCGTCAGTCGTAAATCGGTCCGGCTCGTTCGCAAAAGATCGACTTGCGCCACAATCGACCGGCCCTGGCGAAGGCTGCGGCGCTGGCTGGGATTCCTATTGCATTGTTGTTGAAAATCGCTATACACCGCCCGAAGCCGATTGATTTTTCCGCTGCCATCGTTCTAGCTTACGGGAGGGAGCCACACGTGTTCGTCGCATGCTCCACACAATGTTTCGCACGGCTGCCCTTGGAAAACGCTCTGCGCGTCATTAGTGAACTCGGCTTCAGCAAAGTGGACGTGGCCATTCACGAACACGGTTCGCATTTGAAACCGTCGGAAGTCTGTCGCGACATTCCGCTTGCCTTGCAGCGGATACGGGTCGGTCCCAGCCTCAGCCCGGCCGCGTTTGATCTCGAATTCGATGCGCCGACGCGGGAAGATCTGCACGCACAACTGCGCGGCGTTTGCCGATTGGCACGCGCAGCCGCCGTATCAGTCTTAACTATTTCGGCGGCTTCCAACCGCACCAGCTTCGATGCCGAGATTGCTCGCCTTCGCCAGCTTGTCCGTCTGGTCGAAGGGGAAGGATTGGTCCTCACCGTAGCCACCAGGATCGGGACGTTTACCGAACTACCCGCTCGGGCCGTGGAGCTATGTCAGCGCGTGCCGGGGCTGGGACTAACTCTCGATCCCAGTCATTTTGTCAATGGTCCTCATCAAGGCGCTCCCTTCGACGAAGTATTTCCTTACGTCCGGCACGTGCATCTGCGCGACACGGGCAGAGCAGCCGGCAAGTTTCAAGTCCGCGTCGGCCAAGGGGAAATCGAATACGGCCGCATCATCGCGCAGCTGGAACGGCATCGCTACGATCGGCTTTTGACCGTGGCCATTCACGATGTAGCGGACGCTCCCTACGCCATGGAAGCGGAAGTGCGCAAACTGAAGTACCTTCTGGAAAGTCTGGTTTGAGGCGGTGATCACTTGGCTTCCGCAGCCAGTAAACCGGCGAGGAAATTCACTGGGTTGCCTTGTTGGCGCGAAACTTCGATCAGGGCTTGGTAATCTCCCGTTTGCTGGCAAAGCTCTACGAAACTCGGACAAGCCTGGCGGACCTCGTTTTGCTGAGCTAGGAAACGCCGCGACACTTCCAGCGCCTCCCGAGGCCGCTTCAGACGCAGCAGCAAGTTGACGAGCACCGCAGCGGGGTAGGTGCCAATCGTTTCTGGATCGGCGTTGTCCGCTTTGGCCCGGAAATGAGCAAGGCCTTCTTCGACCCTCTCGCCGATGAGAATTGACAGGTAGATTTCGTAATCGACGTACAGGTTTTCGAAGGGCGGGTCCGTGACGCCGAGGAACCGCGGCGACAGCTTTTGACCATACTGGCACAACTCGCGCGCCAAACGGAGTATCGTCGGGTCGTCGAGCTGCGAGCTCATTTGCACCACGGCGCTAAGGTGCGAGAGGTCGATGTGATACAGTTCGTCGGCGAAAAGCCAGTCGCGGCCGGCAAGGAGTTCGGGAATCGATGTGCCCAGCGGCCTGAACCCCTGCTGTCGCTCGATTTCGTTGCGCAGCCGTTCCA
>JANWVS010000576.1 GCA_025056835.1 Gemmataceae bacterium
TGTGCCTTCTCGGGCAGGCGTGTTTGGGGTTCGAACATTCCCGCATCGGTCCGGCGCCGCAGCCGGCGTATTGGGAGGCGGGAGTGGCACTGGGCGGAGTGTGTACCGCATGTCTGATGCTCTTAACCATCCGAACGCGGGCCGTAGCGATCGTCCGCTAGTCGAGGGGCCACCGAATCGGATTTCGCCGGCCGCGGTGACGTTGCCGTTGCCGGTGGCCGACACAGCCTTGCCGCGCGCCGTGGCCCGAAGTTCTTCGGCCGCGGTTCGGTCGTCACGAGCCGGAACAACCGTCGCACCGGTGTTGGTATTCGACCGTGTGTCCAAATGGTACGGCCCGGTGATCGGCCTCAATCAGGTGACTTTGGAACTGCGCCCCGGTATCACCGGACTGGTCGGTCACAATGGGGCAGGTAAGAGCACATTGTTGCGGCTCGCGGCTGGACTGATTCGTCCTGACCTCGGAAGCGTCCGGGTCGCAGGGTACGATGCTTGGAAAGCCGTTGCCAAGCGCCATTTGGGATATTGTCCCGAGAACGACGCGTTTTACGAGGAATGGTCTGGCCGTCGCTTCGTCGAAGCTATGGCCTATTTGTGCGGCTACGCTCGCCGCGACGCTCGAGGCCGGGCGGCGGAAGCCCTAAAGCTTGTCGGCATGCGCGACGACGCTGACCGACCGCTCGCCAGCTATTCCAAGGGGATGCGGCAGCGGATCAAATTGGCGCAGGCACTACTGCATGATCCCGAACTGGTGTTGCTGGACGAGCCATTGAACGGTATCGACCCGATCGGCCGCCGCGACATGCTGGCGCTTTTCGAGCAGCTCGCGCAGCGCGGCAAGTGTTTGTTGATTTCCAGCCACGAGTTGGACCAAATCGACAAATTGACCGATCATGTCATCATCATGGCAGCCGGGCGGATCGCGGCTGTCGGCACCTTGTCGCAAATTCGCGAGGTGCTCGACGGACATCCCTTGACGGTCCGCATCGTCAGCGATGCTAATCGCCGTTTGGCGGCTGACTTGCTCGCGTTGGATGAAGTCGTGGGCGTCGAACGCGCCGGCGACAGTTTGTTGGTTCGGGTGCGACAACCAAATCGGTTCTTTGCAAAAATCGCCGACCTTGTGCTCGAAGACAACATCGACATTCGTCACCTGGAGACTCTGGACGAATCGACACGAGACGTCCTCGGCTACCTGCTCGGGGAAAAGAGCCGTTGACGCTATTCCCCGGAGGGTCGCTTTTCCTTCGTTTCCACTGTTTTCCGCGATCCCTGTTCACGAGACACCGACCCTATGGCTGCCGATGAGTTGACGTTTGCACGTGCCGGCGACGCGCCAAGCCGTGGTGCCTCTAATGCAGCGCGGCAAACCGTGCCTCCATCGTCAATCGCCCGGGCGTGGGGCCGCTTGGTGCTTTTGATCTGGCAACGCCAAGTCCGCGCGCCGTGGTTAGTTTGGGTTTCCATCGGCTTGTTGGCTCTTTCCGCGCTGCTGGTGTATATCACTACGATCAACAATCGTTGGACCATGGGCCACTGGCGCGTGCCGCGGCGCGGTCCGACGCTCGCCCAACAGTTGGACTTGGCGACTGCCCTCGGTCAAGTTCCATGGTCGGAGTCGGCGCGCGGTCTGCATTTTGCAGCGTTGGGAGCGTGGACGACGTTGACCTTTAGGACCTCGGGATTGGCGATTTTTTCCACTTTCATCGTTTTCGCCCTGTTTACGACTTTTTTGCTTCCTCTTTGGACCCTTAGCTTTGCTGCCGAGGCCCTCGGCCGCGAACGAGAAGGACAAACACTGATCTGGATGGTCGTTCGGCCCATTCCGCGGCCGGCGATCTATGTGGCGGCATATATCGCCGTACTGCCGTGGTGCTTGGGCTTCAACCTTGGGGGCTTATCGTTGCTTTGCTGGTTGGGCGGCGACCCAGGGCGCCGCGCTTTGGCTCTGTACTGGCCCGCGGCGCTCTTGGGCACGCTGGCTTTCGCAGCTTTGTTTCATCTGTTCGCCGCGACCTTTCGTCGTGCTGGCGTCGTCGCCTTGCTGTATGCCTTCTTTTTAGAAACGGTCGCGGGCAACATGCCTGGCTTGTTCAAACGCCTGAGCTTGAGCTTTTACACGCGCTGCCTGATGTTCGACGCCGGCAGTACCTTCGGCATCGGTCCCGACCGACCTTGGATTTTCCGCCCCGTAGACGGCGCGACCGCGGCGTGGGTGCTCGCCTTGGCCACGGTGACCCTTTTGGCTGTCGGTATGGTCGTCTTTACGCGGAGCGAGTATCTGGACGTAAAATGATCTCATGATGGTGCCGCCGGGCAGGCACCGCTTCCCCGAGCGTCGAGCAAAACAAGCGACCACGTCCCTACCGCGG
>JANWVS010000577.1 GCA_025056835.1 Gemmataceae bacterium
GCCACCTTGCCAGATAAGTGGAGAAAATTCGGGGCGGCTTGTTTCCAGCGCCGTTCGATCCGTTCGACGGCGGCGCCAGTCGTTATTTTCGAACGAGCCGGACCGATTGCATTCGACCCGCAAGGACTTATGGCACAATGGAACAGCGCTGGGCATGATTCCAGGCCAATTCCAGCTGTCGTCGTTCGGCGGCGTTGAGGTGAGAAAACGCCGCCGCTTGCTGGGCCTGCCGCAACCAGCGTCGGGCCGGCTCGGCTTGCGCCAGCTGACGCCAGACAACGTATAAGTACCAACAGGGCCGGGCCTCGTCGGGGCCGAGGCTGTGCGCCGTCGCGAGGCAACCGGCAGCTTTCCAAAGAATCGCTTCCAAGGGCAGTTCTCCGGTCGGGTCTCCCAGTCGTGCTCGAGCTTGGGCCAACCAATACAGTCCGACCCCCCGGTGCAGGGCTGCTTCATAGTCGTCGCCGGCCAATTCAGCCAAGACCACCAGACGTCCATGACAATGGATCAATTGCTGTACGTCGGTCGACGCCGCCTCCAAACAGAGCACGACGAGCCGCTCGTATTGTTCCCGCGCTTCTACATGATGACCGAGTTTCAAAAGCAACTCCGCATACGTGAAGCCGACGCCGCGATGGTTCGGTTGTCGGGCGACATACCTGCCAAGATGGACGCACGCTTGCCGTTCGTCTCCCGCGGCCAGGCAACTTGCCGCTTGGCTTAGTTGGTTGATCGTCTCCGCCGTTCGATCGGTAGGCAGCGGCGATTCAGCCGGACCACGCAAGGTGACTGCGGAGCTTGCGTCGGAAGCGGCCGTGGGTTTTCCACGTGGTACGGCCACGGAGCTTTCCTGCGAAACAGCCGCGGTCGCCGGCGAGGTTTCGAGCTGCGGGGTGGACGGCCCAAGGCTGTGGCAACCGAGGCAAACCAGGCAAACCAGACCCGCGGCGTGGCGGTGCATGCCGGCAATCCCTCGCGAACCAATGGGTTGACCCTTGCTTGGTATCGCCGCGACGCGATCGCCGAATTGATTGAAAGAATTGGATTGAAGGATTATGCCGACGGTTCTTGCGAAAATACGCGATCATAGACCGCCTGCGCAGTGGGTCCCAGTCGCGCCGCCATCTGGCGATATGCTTGTCGGCGATAACCCCAACCGTGGCGGCTGCGCGGCACTTGTTCAAGCCAATCGTACAGGTGGACGCGGCACAGGTCGTCGTAATCCTCTCGATTTAGCGTCACGTTCTCACCAGTGATCCGGTCGCGAATCGTGTAGCTATCGCCGTGGCTGTCGAGCAGGGCGTCGAATGTTTCCCGTTGCATGGCGCAGTTGAGATAGGCCAACTTTTCCGCTCGGTCGCCGATCAGCTGTCGAATTTCGCCCCGGCGCTCTACAGGCAGGGCGAAACCCTGAAACACCTGGGTGCCGTAGATGGAATGAAACATTCCCGCTCGGGCGACTTCCTCGGAGCAGCCGGCTTCTTTCATCAGGTGGTAGACGGCGAGCAGGTGGCCGAGATAGGTCTTTTGCGAGTGCGGTACTTGTTCGATGCCCAGATCGAGGAGGAACTTGGTGAGTTCTTTGTAGGTAGCCATGGCGTGGAGCTACGGTCGCAGGTGTACGCAGTGCCCCTGGCGATTTCCTGCCGTATGGTATATACTATGAGATTCTCCCGCGTTGGTCCACGGACGCGGTGTCCGCGGCACGCCGGAGCAACCCGCGTTTTTTTCGCAAGACCGCGCTGTTTTCGGCCGCGAAGCGCGTCGGTGGAGACCAGCTTGCTCATGGTGAATCGCAATTTGCTGCGTGAATTCGAGTTGGGTCAAGAAGAATTGCACAACGAGTTGGCCGCTGCTTTTAACCTGCCCCAGTACGACGAAAACCACTATTGGCTGCCGCCGGAAGAAACGGAATACGCCGTCAACAAGATCGTCAACGGCCGGGTCCTCAACGTCGTCGGCGACGAGGTTTGGGTGGACATCGGTTACAAAAGCGAGGGAGTCATCCCCTTGGACGAATGGAAGGAAGAAGGCAGTGATAAGATCGTGCCCCCCAAGGTCGGCGACACGGTGCAAGTGTTGCTGGAGGCGGTCGAGGATGAATCGGGAGCCATCGTACTCAGCTATCGCAAGGCGAAGCGGCAGAAGGAATGGGAAGACATCATTGCCAAGCACAAAGAGGGAGATGTCGTCGCGGGAACGGTCACGCGCAAGATCAAAGGCGGCTTGCTCGTCAACATCGGCGTCAACGTGTTTTTGCCCGCCAGCCAAGTCGACATCCGCCGACCCCCGGACATCGGCGATTACATCGGCCGGCACATTGAGTGCAAGATTTTGAAGATCGACGAGGCCCGCCGCAATATCGTCGTCAG
>JANWVS010000578.1 GCA_025056835.1 Gemmataceae bacterium
CCGGTGTAAATCTCTCCCGACTCGCCCAACGTGAATCGTAAACCGAGGCAGCCGTTGATGACCGTATCGCCCGCTGCGCCTTCCTTGACGAAGATCCCCGGCGCCGGCGACCAAATCTCGCGGCCGCTCGTCATGGTCCAGCCCACGACTTCGACCACCGGCATCAAACCGATCGCACCTCCGGTCTTGCCGCCGTAGCTGAGGGCCGCACCGTACTTGAAAACCTCTCCGGCAAATGGTGTACCTCCCAACGGCACCCAGTATCCCGCTTGGCCTTCCAACGTGAAGGCATTGAACAACCGCCAATTGACGAGCAACGCCGGCTCGACGCTCCAGTGACCTGTGCCGGTCAACGCTCGTTGGGCCGTGTTGGCAACGAAGGTTAGTTGGAAGGTTGTCAAGAAGGTCTCGCTGTTGTAACCGGCGAATTTACTGCCGAAACGGAGATCGCCAACGCCGGTGACGTTGCGATTGGACTCCGGATTGACCCAACGATAGGGGGTCGCCATGAAGGTCGAAAACCATTCGTTGAGGCTGTATTCGACGTACATATCCAGTTCTTGAAGATCCACGCGCGTCTCGGGCACACGAAAGCCGTCGCCGGGGAAAAGGTATTCAGCCCGCGTCGGGCGGCGGTTTCGTAAGTCGTAATCGAAGCGAAGGCGTAACGTTGAACGCGGCACGGCGCTATCCAGGAAGCTGACTGCCGTCTCAAAGCTCGCCGGCAAAGGACCAAGATCTTCCCCAACCAACGGCAAAGTGCCCGTCGCCGGAACCCGCGTTTGGCCGACGGCGCTTCCCGTCCACGATGTTGCCAAGGCGAGACCAAGCGCCCATGTCGCGCATCTTTGCAGCTCTCGTCGCATCGGCCGTCTCCCTTGCCCCCGCCAGCACGCGAACATAGGGGTTCGCTTGGGCCGATGCAAGTGCGGATTTTAACTGCTCGCTCGTTGGCTGGGCTGTGCGTCGGTGGCGTACGCCGTTATTTCGCGAATGAGCCGGGCCGGTTTACGACCGACGCAAAAGGACTTATGGACCAATCGAACAGCCCTGCGTACAGCCAACGCAAGCCGCAATCCCATTGACGTGCTAAGATAAAGCAAGTAACCTAGGCAGCGATCGGTGCATCCCATTTGGGGATTTTTCGGGATGTGCCGGGCGGTGCGAATCGATCGGCCCCTTCGCCAAGTGGTAAGGCAGCGGATTGCAAATCCGCCATCCCCGGTTCGAATCCGGGAGGGGCCTCTAAATCGTTGTTTTTAAAGAGTTACGATACGCGAGAGCGTGGCACAAAGTCACAATTCGTAAGGGGTTGCGATCAATTTTGGCATTCAGTGCCGTGCTCCGCCGTCCCCTGCTGAGCTGCTATTAGCGCTTCCAGTGCGCCGCTTTCTGCGCAACTCGTCGCCCGCTCGAAGTCGGCATCGGTCACAGTCAGGCAGTGCCGACCCGCCACCGGCACGGTATGACCGCTTCATGCTGCGACGACGTGAATCGGATGCTGCCGCGCCCAGTCGGTAACGCAACTCGATCGCAGCACGCGAAACGGTCGCTTCCAAAAGACGCCATTTCGGTGTGGTCTGTCCCCAAGGCCAGGCAGCGACGCCAGCTTGGTGTACCACGGAGGGAAAAACTATCGGGGGTTCATGCGGCACCTGTTCTTGACCTTGATTGTGTCTGGTTTCGTGGCCCTGCACACGCAGCGGTTTAGGGGAAAAAATCTCGAGGTGACGGCCGAGCAGGTCTGCCGAGCGCTCCACCGGCGTTGGGCGGTGCCGTTCCGTCGTCGGCGAATCCCCAAGCTATTGCACACGAGCCGCATCATTTGCTACCACCAGCATCGCAATGCCCAAGCTGCTAAGTCCCGCAAGAAACAGCGGCATAGATGCCGCATTTAAGGCCGCGCTGTCCCACTCGGCATCGGCCAAGGCCGCGTGGTAAGCAGTTCCCGCCCCGGCCATCGCCGTATCGTAGGCAGCCTTGGCGACGGCCACGGCCGCCAAGTAATTAGCATTCGCCACTTCCACCGCCGCTAGGTGATCGGCCTACAACTCGCTCTGCGATGCAATGACCGCCAACGGGGCGGCGCTGGTGGTATTGCTCCTGTCGCCGGCGGTAACGGGCACCTCGATCACTTCGCCGCGGCCGGCGAAGCCGGGCTGGGATGGATCGAGCGTGGCCGTTGTATTGGGGGTCGTGGCCACCTGCACGAGTTGGCCGTTGATGTGCCAATCGTACTGGAACGTCAGCGGACCAGCGTGGGGATCGACCACTTGTACCTGAAGCTTATCTGTCGTGCGGGGAGAGGGATTTTCGAAGAGCAGCGAGCCGATGACGGAACCAGCATTTATAAGACCACGGCGTTC
>JANWVS010000579.1 GCA_025056835.1 Gemmataceae bacterium
GGAAAACATCCAGCATAATCGACTGCCGCTCATTCAAAAGAAAACCAACCTCGACATGGAAACCATCCATGCCGCTATCGAAGTGCTCAAGCGCCTGAATCCCAAGCCCGGCGCCGCCTTCGCGAACGACAACATACCGTACGTCGTACCGGACTTGATCGTTGAGAAAAACGAAAACGGCGATTACGACGTGCGCCTGCTTGACGATTGGACTCCCGACGTGTGCATCAGTCGCCGGTTGCTGGAACTGTATCGCGACAAATCGGCCGACCCCAAGACGAAGGAATGGCTCAAGCGCAAGATCCAAGCCGCGCAGTGGCTGATCGAAGCGATCGAACAGCGGCGCAACACCGTGACGAAGGTGGCCAAGGCGATCGTCGCCCATCAGAAGGCGTTTCTTGACAAAGGGCCAGAGTTTATCGAGCCGCTCAAGATGCAGCAAATCGCCGACCAGGTCGGCGTCCATGTCACGACGGTAAGCCGCGCGGTCGATGACAAATGGGTGCAAACACCCCGCGGCATCTTTCCGCTCAAGCGCTTCTTCGGCGGCGGCACGCATACGGCCTCGGGCGAGGAAGTTGCTTGGGAAACGATCAAGCAAAAGTTGCTTGAGATTATTGCGAACGAGGACAAAAACAATCCCCTTTCCGACGAAGAGTTGGAAAAGAAACTGGAAGCTGCCGGCTATCCGATCAAGCGGCGGACGATTACGAAATACCGCAAGATGCTCAACATCGCCTCGTCGCGGCAGAGGAAGGTGTGGACGAATTAAGGTGCCGCAGTCCTCATGGTCGCCGGCCGGAGGTGCTCGTGCTTGCCTATTTCGCGTTCACGCTCTTCGTCAGTGCCACTCTGCTGTTCCTGGTACAACCGCTCGTCGGAAAGATGATCCTGCCGCGTTTGGGCGGCACCCCGGCTGTGTGGAACACTTGCATGGTGTTTTTCCAAGCCGTGCTGCTCGTCGGCTATGCGTACACGCACACGATTACCTCGTGGCAGAGCCGCCGGCGGCAGCTGTTAGTGCAGTTGGTCATTGTAATCTTGCCACTCGCGTTTTTCGTCTTGCCGTTCAGCTTGGGCGACTGGAACCCGCCGTCGGAGTCCAATCCCGTTTTCTCCGTGCTTTATTTGCTCTTGGGCATGGTCGGATTGCCGTTTTTTGTCGTATCCACCAGTGCCCCCTTGTTACAGCGTTGGTTTGGGATGACCGGCCATCCGGCAGCGAAGGATCCGTACTTCTTGTACGGCGCCAGCAACTTGGGAAGCATACTGGGGCTGTTGGCGTATCCGCTAGCGTTTGAACCGGCGTTCGACGTCGATACCCAAGCATGGGTGTGGACGGGTGGGTATGTCCTGTTCGCGGTGCTAGTCGCCGGGTGCATCGCCGTCGTGTGGCGGCAGCCGGAACCGTTGCTATTGGCGGACCAACCCGTTGCGCCGCCTCCCGAAGTCGCGCCCGTCAAGGTGGAAACAGCAATTACCGTCAAGCGGGGCGTACGTCGCCGGGCAACGGCGCAGGCGAATGCTTCCGCGCTGGCTGCGGAGCCAAGCACGCCTTCGCCCGCGGTGGCCCCTGTGACCTGGCTGCGGCGATTGCGCTGGGTGGCGCTGGCCGCGGCGCCGTCGAGCCTCATGCTCGGTCTGACGACCGAAATGACCACCGACATTGCCGCCATTCCTTTCTTTTGGGTCATTCCCCTGGCGTTGTATCTGTTGACGTTCATCCTCGTCTTCGCCCGGTGGCCCGTTGTCTGGACCGAAGGTCCACACAACTTCGTTCTCGTCTTCCAACCGTGCGCCTTGCTCTTCATCGTCCTGTTGCGTGTCGCCAACTTGTCGCTCAACGCCTTCGTTCAAATCGGTTTTCACATTATGGCCTTCGTGACCACAACCTTGATGTGTCATGGCGAGCTGGCGAAAGACCGGCCTAGCGCCCGCCATCTGACCGAATTCTACCTGGCGATGTCGATTGGCGGCGTCCTCGGCGGGACGTTCAACGCCCTGCTCGCGCCCGTCGCCTTCCCGCATGGCGTGGTCGAATACTGGGTGGCCTTCCTCGTCGCGTGTTGTTGTCGGCCGAGCCTCGTCGGCGAATTTACTCTTATCCCCGGCGACACCGATAAGGATCGTACGACGACCCTCGGCCGGATCCTCGACTTCGTAATCCCGCTCGCCCTGGGTGGGCTGAGCTATGGGTTCTTGTTTATCGTGCTAGAATATGCCCTTCGCCGCGACCTTGACTTTCCTAAACGGCAGTATCTCATGGTCGTGCCCGTGATCCTGTTGCTGACGTTGTCGCGGCGGCCGCTCCGCTTCACGTTGAGCCTGGCGCTGCTGCTATTGGTGACCTGGTGGCATGACCTC
>JANWVS010000057.1 GCA_025056835.1 Gemmataceae bacterium
AGGGCTTCCTCGGCGGCACGCACCCCCTCGTCGATGCGTTGCTCATCATCGGTCAATGCCGTCGCTCGCACCCCCTGTTCGGCAGCGACGCAGGCCGCCTCGGCTTGTCGAAGTCGCTCCTCCAGGGCCGCGAGATCGTCCCCCTGGAGAAATTGCGTCTGGAGGACCTCAACTCGCGATTTCCACTCGGCGGCGCGGATGTTGCACCGTTGGAGGTTGGCCGCGGCCTCGGCTGCCCGTTGTTCCGCGTCGTGGCATGCCGCCTCTGCTGCCGCACTCTCCTGTTCCCGCAGTGCCGCTTGCCTGGCAAACTCCGCCCGCAGCTCGTCCAGGGCCTCGGACGTCGCCTCCCAAGCCTGCCAATCGGGGTGGCGCTGGAACACTTCGATCCGGCCGCGCTCGGCTTGCGCTTGGGCCGCCAGCAGGGCGTCGATTCCCTGCGGCGCCGCTTGCCGCAGCCGTTGCCGGACCTCGTCCAGTTCTCGCGTCCGTACTTCGCGATGGATGCGTCGCTCCGTAAGCTCGTCCAGGGCGGTGGGATGATCGGGATCCATCCCGGCGGCGACGAGGGCCGTGGCGTAGGCCGCCTGCAACCTGGCCAGCGATCGCGCCGTTTCCTCTAAATCGTGCTTCTGAACCGCGCGCTCCAGGCGCACGACGCCAACACCCGGCAAGGTGAGGACGGCACGGTGGCGGACCGTCCAGGCAACCTCGGCACCCGTGCCGACGACGCCGGGCTGATCGGGCTGGTCGTCGACGGCGGCGTGGAAGGCGGCGTCGCGCTCGGCGTGGAACGTCAACCGCATCGCTTCGGCGTCGAGCCGGGCCTGAAGCCGCTGGGCTTCCAAACGATAACCGCGGAGGGTCTCGATCTCGTCGGCCGAGGGAACCGGGGGACCGGCCAACTCGGCCTCCAACGATTTTTGACGGGCGGCCAGCCGACGGGCCGTTTCCACGTCCGCGCGCAATTTGTCCCGCTGCGCGGTCAGGGTCACAAGGAGTTGGCGCTCATCGAGGTCGGCCTGGCCGCGTTGGTGTTGGCGGAGACGATCCTGGGCTTCTTGCCAGCGGCGGCGGGCCTGGGCAGCGGCGGCTTCGGCTTGCTCCGCTCGTTGTTGGGCCGACTCACGCTCGGCTTGGGCCTCGTCGCACTGCCGCTGGCATTGCCGCAGATCGGCGATGCGGCCGCGCAGCTGGGTCCATTGCTCCCGGAGGTCGGCAGCGGCCTGGCGGGCACGTTCCCAATCGCGCCGGGCCAGTTCGTGGGCATGGCGGCGTTCGCGGACGGCAACAGCGGCTTGTGCCAGGGCCTCGGCTTCACGTTCGGCGGCGGCGAGATCCTCCTGCAATTGCCGCCGGCGGGCACGGGCCTCGTCGTAGAGCCGCAGCGTGTCGTCCAGCTCGCGGCGGCGGCGCTCGACTTCCTCCAAGTGCTGGCGGGCCTGGTCCAACTGGTCTGTCAAGCGGGTCAGGGGCGAGACTCTCCTCTCTTCCATCGACGCCGTAAACCAGGT
The DNA here is from genome assembly GCA_025056835.1 of Gemmataceae bacterium. Classification (GTDB taxonomy): domain Bacteria; phylum Planctomycetota; class Planctomycetia; order Gemmatales; family Gemmataceae; genus JANWVS01. The sequence goes on from JANWVS010000057.1 coordinate 1,515, forward strand.
TTCGCAAGCCTGGTCGAGCCGCCGCTTGAATTCCACATCGCGGCCGGTGATCAACGAGCCGAGGAGCGACTCGATCTGCTGCTGCAATTGGCCGTCGAGCTTCTCCGGCAAAGCGACTTCGCCTTGGCGGAGCCACAACAGTTGGTAAAGGCCGGCGCTGGAGCGATCGACGCCCAGCAACGCGCGGGCCGTGGCGCTGGCCTCCTTGCCCGAGGCGAGCGTCGTCCAGCCGGCGGCGGTTCGTTCCTGCAACGTCGCGCCGCCCTCTCGGAGTTTGGAGAAGGTCTTGCTGAGACGACAGTGCCGACCGCGGACTTCCAACTCGACCACCACGCGCGGCGGGCGGCGGCTGTGCCAGTTGATCGCCTTGGTGATGATGGAGTGCTGGCTGGTGTGGTCGTGGTCGAACAGGCAGCTGCGCAGCGCCTGCACCAGCGACGACTTGCCGATGCCGTTGGGGCCATGAAGGACGATGATGCCGTCGGGCAAGTCTTCCAGACGAAGCCATTCGATGCAGGCCCAATCGGCCACTTCGAGGGCACGGAGCTTCATGGACGGCATTCCCGGGCGAGGCGGTAGAGGATGACGAGGGCTTGTTGCGCCAGCCGCTGCCGGTCGGGGTCGGCGTCGCGGGCTTGCTGGGCGAGGTCGGCGAACACTTGGGCGAGGAGGGATTGACCGGTCAGTTCGCGCAGCTCGGCGTCGCTGGGGGCGGTGTGGAGACGGTCGGCGTCCAGCTCTGCCCAAAGGTAGCGCTTCAGGACCCCGCCGCCGTCGGGATGGGCCAATTCATCCAAGCGGAGGCGGGCCTCGGCGCCGAGGACGCCTTCGAGGCGGAGACGAAGCAGTTGGCGGCCGCTGTCGGGGCGGAGGGCGAGTTCGTCGATGAGGCGGCTCAGCTCATCTTCGTGGTAAAGCCGATAGGTTTCCTCGCGCCATTGCAGGTGGCCGACCTCGCACAACTCAATGCGCGGGCTGGTGCCGGCGGCTGCGAGCGTGACGAGCAAGGCGTGGCCGCGGCCCGCGTCGGCAAAAAGGTCGCTCGGGGCCTGGCTGGAAGGCCTCCAACCGAGGCAATCGGCGGCACTGCCCGGGAAGCGCATCGGCTCATGCGTGCCGGAGTAGGCCGCCCGTTCTCGGCCCGGTTCGCCCAAAAGCAACGGCTTGTGCCAATGGCCCAAGGCGAGATAGTCCAGCCCTTTGGCCTCGACGACGTCGCGGTCGATGAGATGATCGTCTTCGGACAGGTCGGGACGAATTTTGATGCTGCCGTGGGCGATGGCGATGCGGAGGCCCGACTCGCCCGCCTGGCGCGAGGGGATCCACGCGGTGGGGTCGGCGACCGAGTTCTTGCTGACCAGGGGACAGGGCCAGAGCGTGGCGCCGCCGCCCAGGTCGACCGGTTTCGGCCGGCGAAGCAAGCGGACAGCGGCACTGTCGGCGAGCGTGCTCCAGGGAGGACGTTCCCAAACGCTGTCGGCGGTCAACGGGTCGTGGTTGCCAGGCAACACGAATACCGGCCGGCCCAGCTTGCCGAGCAGTTCCGCGGCCCGGCGGCTGGTGGTGAAGTCGACGCGCTGATCGTCGAAGAGGTCGCCGGCGATCAGGACGAAATCGACATCGTGCCGTTGGGCCGCCGCGATCAAGTTGTCCAGCGCCTGAAAGCGGGCTTCCCCCACGCGGCGACACGTCTCGTCGTCGAAGTAGGTAATCCGCAAGCCAAGGTGCAAGTCGGCGGCGTGAAGGAAACGCATAGGAACCGTCCGGGCGGCAAGGTCCGCCTTGTCGATTCATTGTAGCAGCCCCAGCAAAGTACCCTCCGCTCCGCGGCGCGCGAAGGACCCCGCCTGTCCGCGGCGACTCCTTGCCTCATCCCCCAACCCGACCATCCAGCCCGCCGCGGCCAACCAGCGCCGCCAACCCATCGCGGAAAGCACGAAGCCGCCCGATCAACCACGGCGTCAGCGTACCTTCCTGCCAGCGCCGCCAGGCTTTGCCCAAGAGCACGGCCGCATGGCGCGGCAAGGCGCGGCGATACTCGTCGCCGGCCAGGTTCCGCCAGAAAAGCCGCTCTTCGTTGCGCGACTGCTGCTCGAGGAGGCGGCGGCGCGGCCGACCGTGCGACGCGGCGACGTGGTGCAGCACCCGGCTGGCAGGCTCGTACCTCGTCTGCCAACCGGCGCGTTGCAGCCGGCAGGCCAGATCGACGTCTTCAAAGTAAGCGCCGAAGGAAACGGGGAAGAGACCGACCTGTTGGAGGGCGGCGCGGCGATAGAAAGCGGCGGCGGCACTGGCGCCGAAGACAAAGCACGGTTGGAGGAACTCGGCCGCCAGCCGTTGGCCGTGACCGCGCTTGCGTGCGAAGCCGCCGAAGTCGTAGTCATCGCCGGCGCTGTCGATGATCGTCCCCTCGGGCCAGGCCAGCACCAGGGGAGCGACGGCCGCGATCGTCGGCTCGGCAAACCAGCGGAGGGCGGCGTCGGCCCAGCCGGGCTGGACCTCGGTGTCGTCGTTGAGCAGTTCAACGACCCAGCCGCTGGCCGCACGAATACCGGCATTGGCGGCCGCCGCGAAACCGCCCCGCCGGGCTTGGCGCACGACCCGCACCCCGGCAAAGGCCGCGGCCGTGCGCGCCGCACAAGCGCCAGGGGAAGCGTCGTCGACGACGATCACTTCCGTGCCGGGCGGAGCGTGGGCCGTCACGGTGGTCAGGCAGCGGGCCAGCAGGTCCGAGCGGTGGTACGATGGAATGACGATCGAAAGCATCTCATCCCCCGCGAACGTCGCCGGCCTGCAAAGCCTGTTCGAGTGCTTCCCGGGCCGAGGTTTCGTGGCCCGCGGCGATGGCTCGGGCCAGCTCGCCCAACAAACGCCAACACCCAACTCCCCGGTCGCTGCCGTTCTGGCCGCTCCAGCGCCGCCGCAGCCAGGCCTCCAAGCGCACGCCTTGGGCCAGCACGTGCAGCTGCCAACGGGGCCAATGGCCCGCGGCGTAAGTCAACAACGCGTGCCGTGTCGCCAGATGCAACGCCGGCGATACACGACGCCGGTGCGTCGGCTGATGGTGCGTCAGCACCAGGCGCGGCTCGTGGACGACCCGCCACCCGCGGCGGCGGGCACGGCGGCAGAGATCGACGTCCTCGTAATAGAGGAAGAAACGGCGATCGAAGCCGCCGACGGCCTCCAGGCAGGCCCGCCGCACCAGCAAGCCGCAGCCGGTCACCCAGGCCGCCGCGCGGCGCTGTCCCAGGCCGACCGGTCGATACTTTCGCCAGGCGCGCGGCCGCAGCAGGTCCGTCAGGATGGAAAAGAACGTCGGGAACGGTCCGGTGGAGCCTTGGACGCCGCCGTCGGTGTCGCGCAAGCCCAGGCCGACGATGCCGGTTCGCGGTTCGCGTTGATCCAACTCGTCGGTCAAGGCGAGGACCGCGTCGAGAAACCCGACAGGCACCGAGACGTCGGGATTGAGCAACAACAACCAGGTGCCGCGGCCGAGGCGCCCTCCCTCGTTGACCGCCGCGGCAAAACCACGATTGCGCGTCCAGCGGCACAGCCTGACGTCGTCGAGCGCCGCCAACTCGGCCGCAGCGGGATGAGGCGGTGAATGGTTGTCCACGATGAGGATGCTGACCCGGCCTGAGGTCTCGGCCGAGTTGAGGCGCAGCTGCCGGACCAGGCGAACGGTTTCTTCCCATTGGCGGTAGTTGACGATCACCACATCCAGCGACGAAGGTGCGGGGGCGTCGCCCATGACGGCAGTCCGTTGCGACCCGAGGACAACGCGGAGTATAAGCTCGTCGGGCCGGGAAAGGCAATGCCGATCGTGGCGGATGGTGCGGCGGCGCCGAGCGGTGCGGCGGTCGGCGGCGTTGCGGGCTGCGATTCGGCGGGGGCGGTCGTAGTGGCGAGGTCTCCGGCGGCGATTATAATAAGGCGCAAAAGCCTCGACAGTCAGGGACGCGGACCGGGGCGTGTCGCCTTGAACGCTACCGGGTGATGCCGTGAGAAGATTTCTTGTCGTGTTCGCGTTAGTCGGCGGAGGCATCGGAGGCATCCTTTGGTTTCGGTCGGCGTCGGCAACGACAAGTCTGAGCGAGGCCGATCTGGGCTTCGCCACCGTGCAGCGCGTGACCATGCGCGACCAGGTCTCGGCCACGGGTGTTTTGCAGGCCCGCGACCTGGTCTTCGTCGCCAGCGAGATACCGGGGATCGTGCAGACGGTCTGCGGTAAGGTCAACCAGGTGGTGCGCGACGGCACGGTCCTCGCCCGGCTGGACGAGCGCAAGCTGCGGTTGAAGTTGGAGGAAGCCGTCAACGGCGTGCTCACGGCTGAGGCGGCGCTGGCCCAGGCCAAGGCCCTGCACGAGGCAGCCCTGTCGGCCTGGCAATTCCAGGAAGAAGCGAAAAAGGTGGGCCTGCGCGTCGACCTGGACGAAGCCAAGGCCAAGCTCAAGGCGGCCCAGGCCGGGGTTGCCGCAGCCGAGGCTCGTCTGGCCGCCGCCCTGACCGCCAAGAAAGAGGCCGAATTGGCCCTCGACCTGGCGGTCATCAAAGTTCCTCCAGGCAGCTCCACCGGCCCGACCCGCGAATATCTGATCCTCAAGCGCGACGTCGAGGAAGGCCAAATGGTCGGTCCGCAGGGGCCGCCCCTGTTCGTGTTGTGCAGCGGCTTGGAACGCATGGAGGTCCACGCCCAGGTCGCCGAGGGAGACATCAACAAGGTCAAGGTCGGCCAGACGGCGCTGTTTGCCGTCACCAGTTACGCCGACGAGGAAGCCCACTTCCACGGCGTCGTGCGCGAGATTCGGCCGCAGGCCAACAACATCAAGGGGGCGGTCTACTACGACACCGTGATCGACGTTTGCAACCGCCGCGATCCCCATTCGGGCGAATGGCAGCTTCGGCCGGGGATGAATGTGTCGGTCGACATCATCCGCACCGAGCATCGCGACGTGTGGCGGGTGCCGACCGCGGCCCTCAACTTCCAGCTCGAGGAAGCCTACCAAACGCCGGCGGTCAAGGCCCGGCTCGCCGAGTTTGCGCGGCGGCCCGACCGCGCCGACTGGCACCCCTTGTGGATTTGGGACGCCGGCCGCAACGGGCCGTGGCCGTTGTTCATTCGCATTTCCGGCCTGAAAAACGGCGAACCGGGGCTGAAAGACGGCGAGGGCAACGAGATTCTCGAATGGGAGGCCGGCGGCGAGCCGAACGCCGCCCTGCCGCCGCGCGTCATCATCAGCGCCCCGCCGGCGCGGCGGCCGGGTTTCTTCGATCGCCCGGCCAATATCAAGGTGTCCTGAAGCATGGCGGTCATCGCCTTGGACAACGTCGCGAAAACCTACGACACCGGCTCGGTCCCGGTGCGGGCCTTGCGCGGCGTCAGCCTTGCCATCGGCGCCGGCGAATTCGTCGCCATCCGCGGCGCCAGCGGTTCGGGCAAATCGACCCTCATGAACATCCTCGGCTGCCTCGACCGCCCCACCAGCGGCACCTATCGCCTCGACGGCACGGACGTCGCCACCCTCAGCCGCACCGAGCTGGCCCGTCTCCGCAATCGCAAGCTCGGCTTTGTCTTCCAAGGGTTCAATCTGCTCCAACGCTACACCGCCCTCGACAACGTCGCCCTGCCGCTGGTCTATGCCGGCGTCGCCCCGGCGCGCCGCCGCGCCCGGGCCTTGGCCATGCTCGCATTGGTCGGCCTTAAGGATCGTGCCCATCATCTGCCCAACCAGCTTTCCGGCGGGCAGCAGCAGCGTGTCGCCGTCGCCCGGGCCTTGATCAACGAGCCGCAGATCTTGCTGGCCGACGAACCGACCGGCAACCTCGACAGCCAGACCGGCGCGGAGATCCTCGCCGAGTTCCAACGTCTCAACCGCGAATTGGGCCAGACGATCGTCCTGGTGACGCACGATCCGTCGGTGGCCGCCCGGGCGCCGCGGGAAATCACCCTCCGCGACGGCCTGGTCGAACACGACATCCGCAACGACGATCCGTGGCTCAAACCGGCGGGACGGGAGGGCTGAGCCATGGGACTGAGCGCCGCGCTGCGCATGGCCTTGTCCGCCCTGATGGTCCACAAGGGGCGCTCGACGCTGACCAGCCTCGGCATCGTCATCGGCACCGCCGCGGTCATCGCCATGGTGGCCGCCGCCGGCGGCGCCCGGCAGAAGCTCGACGAACGTCTCGACAATGTCGGCAAAAACCTGATCCTCGTCCGGGCCGGGGCTCGGTCCACCAACGGCACGCTCACCGACCTCAAACCGATCACCAACGAAGACGCCGAACTGCTTCGCCGCCGCTTCCGCGGCAAGATCCAAGGCGTCGTCGAATTCCAGGCCAGCATGCGCGTCGCCGCCACGCGGACGCGGAGCTGCACCACCATGGTCGGCGGCACCAATCCCGACATGCAGGTCGTCCGGGCCTGGACCGTCCGCCACGGCCGCTTCCTCACCGAAGACGACCTCAACAAGCAGGCCGCCGTCTGCGTCCTCTGCGCCACCGTCCGTGAAAAACTCTTCCCCGACCTCGACAACCCCGTCGGTCAAAAGATCCGCGTCGATCATCTGCAACTGCTGGTCGTCGGCACCGTCGAACCCAAGGGCCGTTCCCCCATCGGCGGCGATCAAGACGATCAGATCTTCCTGCCGCTGACCACCTTCCAACGCAAGCTCGTCAACCACGAAAGCCTCAGCCTCATCTTGACGTCCGTGGCCGACATGGCGCAGCTCGACACCGTCAAGGAGGAGATGATCGCCGTGCTCCGGGAAAAACGCCGCGTCAAGGAGGGGCAAGAGGATTTCGACGTCAGCAGCGTGCAAGAAATGGCCTCCATCGCCGTGCTCATGTCGAGCACCATGCACGTCCTGGCCATCATGATCGCCTCGATTTCGTTGATCGTCGGCGGCATCGGCATCATGAACATCATGCTCGTTTCCGTCACCGAGCGGACCCGCGAAATCGGCATCCGCATGGCCATCGGGGCGACGCCGGCCGACGTGTTGATTCAGTTTTTGATCGAGGCGGTCGTTCTTGCCCTGCTCGGCGGGGCCATCGGCGTCTCCCTGGGGCTGGCCGCCGCCGGCGCCCTGGCCTGGCTGGCCAATTGGCCCGTGATCGTCGATTACCCGATGATCGCCCTGGCTTTCGGCGTCTCCGCCGCCGTGGGCGTCTTCTTCGGTTTCTACCCGGCGCACAAAGCCTCGCGCCTTGATCCGATCGAGGCCCTGCGGCACGAATAACGCCGCTAC
>JANWVS010000580.1 GCA_025056835.1 Gemmataceae bacterium
ACAGCTTCGTCCTTTATCGCTGTTGAGGCGCCGCGGCTTAAGCCCGGCACCCTGCCAGCGCGATTTCCGGCGCCGCTTCGCACCGCGACGCCTGATAGACCGCGTCGAACTCCTCCAGCGACGGCCGAATCACTGTGGGTCGAGCGACCAGGTTCAGGATCGCGTCTTGGGTCTTGAGGCCGTTGCCGGTGATGCAAATGACGATCTCCTCGTCGCGCGGGATGCGGCCTTGGTCGACCAATTTCTTGGTGACGGCCAAGGTCACGCCGCCCGCCGTTTCCGCCCAGATGCCTTCGGTCCGAGCCAGCAGCGTCATGGCTTCGGCGATCTCGGTATCGCTCGCGTCTTCGCCCCAGCCGCCGCTCTCGCGCATCACCTTGGCGGCGAAGTAACCATCGGCCGGGTCGCCGATCGCCAGCGATTTGGCAATAGTGTTCGGCTTGCGGACAGGTCGATGCTGTTCGCGGTGGTTCTTGACCGCGTCGGTGATCGGATTGCAGCCGGTGGCCTGGGCGCCGTAGATTTTACAGCGTGGATCGTCAATGAGGCCGACCTTGTACAACTCATGGAAGGCTTTGTGGATTTTGCCGATCAGACTGCCCCCCGCCATCGGGGCCACGATGTGCCGGGGCACGCGCCAACCCAGCTGTTCGGCAATCTCGAATCCCATCGACTTCGAACCTTCGGCGTAGAACGGTCGGAGGTTGATGTTGACGAAGCCCCAACCATACTTGAAGGCGACCTGCGTACACAGGCGGTTGACTTGATCATAGGTACCTGTCACGCCGACGACGTTGGCCCCGTAAATGCTCGTGCCGATGATCTTAGCGCTTTCCAGGTCGCTGGGAACGAAGATGTATGCCTCCAGACCTGCCTGGGCGGCGTTGGCGGCGACGCTATTGGCCAAGTTGCCCGTCGAGGCGCAGCCCACGGTCTTGAAGCCGAACTCTACCGCCTTCGACAACGCTACGGAGACGACACGGTCTTTGAATGAGAGCGTCGGAAAGTTCACCGCATCGTTTTTGATCCAGAGGGACTCGACTCCGAGTTCCTCGGCCAGCCTACGGGCCTTGACCAGGGGCGTGCCGCCAACCAGCGGACCGACTGTCGGCTCGCCGTCGATGGGCAACAGCTCCTTGTAGCGCCACATGTTGAACGGCCGCATTTCGACTTTGCCGCGATGGATGGTTTCGCGGATGGCATCGTAGTCGTAGTCGACTTCGAGCGGCCCGAAGTCCTCGGTGCAAAAGTTAAGCGGTTCCTTAGGGTAGTTCTTGCCGCACAAACGACATTTCAGGCCGCGAACGAAATCACTCATGGAAGAAAGTCCTGCAACAAGGTTTGTCGTGTCCCGTTTCCCAGGTCTTGGTCCCAGTCGGAGCCGGGATCGGTACTTTGGTACAACGCGGCGGGTATCCGAAGAAGGAGAAAAGAGACGTGCGGAAACCACACGATCTTATCTCTCCCGGTCGAGCCGGGCAGGAGTTAGCACCAGCATTGCCCTAGGGCAACCGGTTGCTGTGGCTTCAACGGGCCTGTCCCTCAGCCACTCTCGATAAGATACCGGACCAAGTTGTCGCAGAGATTCTAGGAAACGCCGCGCCGAAAAGCAACAACAATTCGCAAAAATTCCCGGTAGGGGCTGGCCGCGACGTCGTTACGACCGCGCTCATTTGATTCATCGGGAAGGATGTGCCGTGTTGTCCGCGGCGCGGCGGCAAGATCGACCCGAAACATGGTGCCAGCTATTCTCCTTCAATCTTCACGGATCATTCACGCCGCTTACGCGCGCCAAGCCTATCTCATCAGCGTAGGAGTTCTCCAGGAGGAGCACCATGAAAGCTCATTGTCTTAATCGTCGCAGTGCGTTCACCCTGATCGAGCTGCTGGTCGTCATTGCGATCATTGGGATCTTAATCGGGCTATTGTTGCCCGCCGTGCAGAAGGTGCGAGAAGCGGCAGCCAGGACCCAGTGCACCAACAATCTCAAACAATTGGGACTGGCGATGCACGGCTATGAAAGTATCCATCGTCGGTTTCCCCCGGGCATCAACTTGCCGATTGCTTCGGTCTCCGGTGCCGTGTTTCCGACGAATGCCCTGGTGACCAGCGGCAAGATCGGACCGCCACCTTGGCCGAATATGTTCGCTTCGTGGCTTGAGTTGCTCTTGCCGCACGTCGAACAAAACAACCTCTACCAACAGCTGAATCTCAACGTTCGCGAGTACGCCAATTGCAACGGCCCCAATTCGCCAGGAGCCACGCTCTTGCCGTTGTATGTTTGTCCTTCGGATTACACGCCGACGGTCCACGCGACGTTCACCACCGGCGGCGTGACGTACTACTTCGGTCCCAACA
>JANWVS010000581.1 GCA_025056835.1 Gemmataceae bacterium
ACTGCCGTCGAACCGTTGTTCCATTTCCAATGCTCCTAACGACGACGAAAGCCGACCATGGCATACCATCCACCGAGCGATCGGGTGGTCGCGACCGCTTGAGTAAGCTGTGCTCAGGACGGGCGGTGGCGGTAGGATTACAGTGTTGAGTCTAAATACCTGCGGCCGCAATCGCAAGAGGAAATCCTCAAACTGTCCCGGCCGGCGCCGTCGGCCGAGTTCGATACAGCGAGGATCATAAACATGGCGAGCGCATCGAAGGAACGCCTCCTATTGGACGGTCTGCTGGCGCAGCAAATGGGTTGGGTAAGCCGACAGCAAGTGCTGGAGTCGTTGCGGCAGTGGTCGGAATCGGCACCGCAACCGCTCGGAAACCTGCTCGGCCGCGGCGGTTTGCTGACGCCGGCGCAGCGTACCCTGCTGGACAAGCTGACGCGCGAACACCTGAAAAAACACGGTGATGATGCGGCCCGGAGCCTGGCAGAGTTAGGCGAGGCTTGCGGCCTCGTGGCGGAGTTGCGCGAGGTACTTTCCAAGGTGGCGCCGACGGCTGCAACCTACGAGACGCGCGGCCCCAGCGATCCTTACGCAACCAAGGTCGGCCCGACTCCGGGAACAGCTGCTTCCGGGGCCGTCGGGCCGGCGCCCGCGATACCGCTTCCCCCCTCCCCTGCAACCGACAAGTCGGCCGCGGATCCCTACGCCACCCGTGCCACCAGTCCGACGGCACCGATGGCCGATGGTGGGAGTACCGCCCCCTATGCGACCGTTGCCGGCCCAGCGCGGACGCCGCAAGCCCTAGTCCAAGCGATCGGCGCCTCGACGTCGTCTGGTCTCCGTTTTCGCATCCTCCGGCCGTTCGCCAAAGGCGGCCTCGGCGAGGTGCTCATCGCGGAGGACCAGGAACTGCATCGTGAAGTCGCCCTCAAACAAATCCAGGAACGCTACGCCGACGACGTCGAAAGCCGCAATCGTTTCATTGCCGAAGCGGAAATCACAGGTGCCTTGGAGCATCCCGGCGTGGTGCCTGTTTACGGCCTAGGAACGTACGCCGACGGTCGGCCGTTTTACGCGATGCGGTTCATCCGCGGCGACACCTTTGGCGATGCCATCGCCCGCTTCCACAAAGCCGACGTGCCGGGCCGCGATCCGGGCGAACGGGAAGTGGCGCTGCGGCAGTTGTTGGAAAGATTCAAAGACGTCTGTCAAGCGATTGCCTACGCCCACAGCCGCGGCATCATCCATCGTGATCTGAAGCCCGGCAACATCATGCTGGGGAAGTATGGCGAAACGCTCGTAGTCGATTGGGGCTTGGCGAAACCAATCAACCAGGTCGAGACCGTCAAACCTCCGACCGGCGAGCACCGGATCGCCACGACGTTGACCGGCACAGCGACGGTCATGGGAGTCGCGGTCGGGACACCGCAATTCATGAGTCCCGAACAAGCGTGGGGCCAACTCGATCGTGTGGGACCGCCCAGCGATATTTACAGCCTGGGTGCGACCCTCTACACGCTTTTGGTAGGAGTTTCGCCGTTTGAAGATCGCGACATCAACGTCGTCCTTGACAAGGTAAAGAAAGGCGACTTCCCCAAGCCGCGGTCCATCAAACCGGCTGTTCATCCCGCGCTGGAAGCGATCTGCCTGAAGGCCATGGCCCTCAGGCCGGAAGACCGTTATAAGACGCCGCTCGAACTCGTGGAAGACATCGACCATTGGCTGGCGGATGAACCGGTGTCGGCGTGGCGCGAGCCATGGCGCTTGCGAGCAGCGCGCTGGCTGCGTCGCAATAAGACCAAGACTACGGTCGCCGCCGCCGTGATATTGGTCGCCACGGTCTCGTTGGGGATCACGAACATTTTGCTGACGGCGGCGAACGAGCGCGAACGCCAAGCCAAGCTGAAGGCGGAGATGAACTTTCGCCTGGCCAAGTCCGCCGTTGACGACTTCCACACCAAAGTCAGCGAAGAAGACTTACTTCTCGAACCCGGAATGGAAGCGCTGCGACAGCGACTTTTAGGTGGGGCCAGCGAATTCTACGCCAAGTTCGTCGAGGATCGGGCCGACGACACGACGCTCCAGGCCGAACTGGCGCGGGCGAAGTTCCGCCTTGGCCTGATCACCGGCGAAATCGAGAGTGAGAAGACGGCCATTGCTAAACTCGAAGAGGCTCGCCAGATCTTTGAAAAAGAAGAGGATACCTACCACACCGACCTGGTGCGCTGCTATTTCCAGCTGGGACGGCTCTATCGGGCGACCGACGACCTGGCGGAATCGGAACGAATGTATCAACGGGCTATCGCCCGATTGAAGGCCAAGCCGTCGTTGTCGGACGAGGAGTTGGCCGAACTCG
>JANWVS010000582.1 GCA_025056835.1 Gemmataceae bacterium
ATTTGTCGGCGGCCGAGGCGGTCGGAGACCCGCCCCCACATGGGCGCAAAGAGAAACTGCATAATCGAGAACGACGCCATCAACAGCCCGATGATCAGCCCACTGAGTCCTTCCGGTTCCTGTTGGATTGTCGGCAAATTCAAGAGGTGATTGACGTAATCGTTGGCAATCCGCGGCAGCAGCGGCAGCACGATTCCGAAGCCCAGCAGGTCGATAAAAACCACCAGAAAGACGATCAGCAACGTCGAACGATGCGCTGACGCAGCGGAGGTGGCCGACACGGCTGCGGGCATGGACGTCCCGGACGCCGCGCGGTGCGCCGGCGACGTGGCGTGCGGAGGCATTTGCTGTTCGTCCATCGGGGATACCTTACCATCCCCACGGATTCCAGGCCAGACCGCTTGGCGGCGACGTACATACAACACCACGGTGCCGCCGCCGGCGCCGCGGCCGCGAGACGCCGAGCCGTTGCTTTCCTTCATCGAGTTCCGCAGATGACCAGCGACGTTTCCCTATCAGTCGGCGATTCGGCCCCGGCTTATTTGATCGTCGACACGGAGAGCATTCCCGACGGAAAGCTACTGGCCATGGTGAAATATCCCGGCCAGGGGTTAACGCCGGAATTGGCCGTCGCCAAAGCTCAAGAGGAAGCACGCGCGCTGTCGCCGACCGGTTCCGATTTTCTGCCGGTGACGTTTCAGCTCCCCATAGCGGCCTGCGTCGTTCGCGTGGCCGAGGATCTGGGCCTCCAGGCGATCACCTGCCTCGATGCGCCGTACTTTCGGCCGCGGAAGATCGTCGAACAATTCTGGTCGGGCATCGCGGCCTACCGGAACCGGTACCGCGATCGGATTCGACTGGTGACGTTCAACGGTCGCGGCTTTGATCTGCCGTTGCTCGAACTGGCGGCGTTTCGTTACGGCATCGGTCTGGGCGACTACTTTGCCGCCAGCCGGCGGCGGTTCGACGGTTGGCACCTGGATCTCATGGATTGGTTGACGAATTTCGGCGCTTGTCGGCTGGTGGGGGGCCTGAACTTGCTGTCGAAACTGCTGGGCAAGCCGGGCAAGATGGCAATCCAAGGCGACCAGGTGTATCGCCTGTACCAGAACGGCAAGGTGCAAGAAATCAACGACTATTGCATGTTTGACACGCTCGATACCTACTTCGTTTTCTTGCGCTCGCGGGTGCTGGCGGGCGAATTGTCGCTGGAAGCGGAGCAATCGGCCGTGCTCCGCGCTCAACAATGGCTGCGAGAGAAGTCGGCGGAACTGCCGGCCTTGGCCGAGTACCTCGCCAACTGGGGCGACTGGCAGCCGTGGCCGTAGGCGTCGCCTCCGGCCGCACGCAAGAAAAACCGGGCGATCGCCCTTTCGCCGGCCGTGTGGTTTTGACTAAAATGAGGACATCATTTTCCATCATTGCGCCCGTGCTAGACAAGGAGAATCCCATGGCGGAAGCAGCGGTCAACAACGACGAACGCATTCTCGAAGCCCCAACACGAGCCGAGTCCAAGAAAGAACCCGAGGTGAACAAGCTCTTCCGCATGGTGATGAAACATCAAGCGTCGGACTTGCACCTCAAGGTCGGCCAGCCGCCGATGATGCGTCTGCGCGGCGACATTCGCCGCACGGAGATGCGGCCCCTGACGCAGGAAGACATGGAGCGCTTGTTCTTCCCGATCCTCAAACCCAAACATCGGCAGATTCTCGAGGACGAAGGGGGCGTCGACTTTTCTTGGGTCGTGGGTGAGGACGAGGGGCGCTTCCGCGTCAGCCTGTTCAAGCAGCGCGGACGGCTTTCCATGGTTTCGCGCCGCGTCAACAACGTGATCCCCGATTTCAAAACGCTTGGTCTGCCCGACAGTATCGAAAAACTGTGTCACTACAACGAAGGTCTCATTATCTTGGCGGGGGTCACCGGGTCCGGCAAAAGCACCACGATCGCTTCGATGCTCGATTACATCAACGCCCGCGAGCCGCTGCACATCTTGACCATCGAAGACCCGATCGAGTTCGTCTTCACCGACAAGAAATCGTACATCAACCAGCGCGAAATCGGCCTCGACTCCATCAACTGGCACAAGGCGCTCAAAGACGCCGTTCGCCAAGACCCGGACGTCATTCTCGTCGGTGAGTTGCGCGACATTGAAACGTTCGAGGCGGCGGTCCATGCTGCCGAAACCGGTCACTTGGTTTTCGGCACCATCCACGCATCGTCGGCCGCGACCACGATCAACCGAATTCTCGACCTTTTCCCGCCCAACAAGCACAACGCCATCCGCCAGGCCCTGGCCAACAACCTCAAGGCCGTCGTCGCGCAAAAGCTGATCAAGAGCATCAAACCGGGTG
>JANWVS010000583.1 GCA_025056835.1 Gemmataceae bacterium
CGGGCTACCATTTGATTGAGGCCGGCCACATGGCGCAACAACGGCACACCGGCCGTGTTCGGATCCACGCCGACTTCGTTGACGCACGACTCCACGACCGCTTCCAATCTTTCCCGCACCTCGCGCCGTCCCAGGTCCTGGTGGTGCAGTCCCATCCCGAGGTATTGCGGTTCGACCTTGACCCACTCGCTCAACGGATCTTGGAGACGCCGTCCGATTGTTATCGCGCTTCGCAAGGTGGCATCGTAGGTTGGAAACTCCTCACGTCCCACTTGGCTGACAGAATAGATATTTGCGCCCGCGGCGTTGACGATCACGTACGACAACTCCGGCGTGTCGCTGGCGATCATTTCGGAGATCAGCTCCTCGGTCTCGCGACAACCCGAGCCGTTGCCCAAGGCGATCACCTGGACTTGATGTTTGACGATCAAGTCTTTGAGCGTCGCTTTGGCCTCATCGCGCTTGGACAACATCGGCGCCGCCGGTACCGTTGCCCCCGCGCCGCTTGCCGCCGCCCCCGACCCATCGGCAGCCACCACCGGTGGGACGAACGTCGGTCCCATGTGCGAGACGACAATCACTCCCGGAAACAGCCCTGCCACGGGGTCAACGCTCGGCGGCGCAGCGGCGGTCTCTTTCGCTTCGCGTCCTTTGCGCGGCGGTGGCGCAAAGGGGTGAATCACGGCCTGGTCCAACAAATTGCCGCTTTCGTCCAACACGGCGATTTTGCACCCGCTGCGAAAACCCGGATGGATCGCCAACACGCGCCGCCCAGGCATCGGCGGTTGCAACAGCAGGCGCCGCAAGCTGCGGCCAAAATGCACGACCGCGTCGGCTTCCGCTTCTTGCGTCAACTCGCTGCGGATCTCTCGCTCCAGGCTCGGCAGGAGCAAACGCGCCAAGGCATCGTCGAGGGCCGTCGTGAGGATTGCCGCGTGCGGCGTGCGAAACGACGATCGCGGCGACAGCAGTTCACCCGTGTCCGAGGTCGTCGTCTTCGGCACCATCGTCGCTACCAGCGGCGGCGACGGCGGCGGCACTGGCCACATCGGCAACCCCGGACTCGTGGCCGCCAGGTCCAGCGGCGCTGCGAAGATCGGCGGCGGCGTGTCGGCTCCCGGAGTGCTCGCAGTTGAGGAGTTTTCCTCGGCCAACGGTGGTACCGGGGGAATGTTGGCCCTGGCTTCCGCCGCGGGGGCTGAACCTGCTGGCTCCGAGGACGGTGTGGTCATCGGCGGCGCGGGCGTCGGCAGCGGCGCTTGCCCCACTTTCTTTGCCAACAACTCCGCCAGTTTTTCGAGGGCCAACTCACGGATGGCTTCCTTCGAATACTCCAAGCGGACCTTCAGCATCCCCTCATGTTCGCCGCGATTTAAGGCCAAGATGCGATAGACGGGCACTTGACGCAGCGCCTCGTTGTACTCGAAATAGTCCTTGTATTCGTTGCCGTGGCGATCGCCGGCCCTGTCTCCCTTGCTGGCCGCGATTTTTCCTGTTTCCCAAATCGCGGTCCGCACCGGTGCGCGGATTTCCGCACTTTCCGCGATGTATTCCGCCAACAGATTTTCCACGCCGCTGCGCACTTCCTCCACCGAATTCAGACCCTTTTCGGGGTTTACCAAACTCGGCAGCAACTCTGTTAGATTGCCGACGGCCGGGTCGCTGTGCCATATCGCCAGCGCCAACGGCTCCAAACCACGCTCGCGTGCGGTACTTCCAGGCCCCTTTTTCTTGGGTTTGAATGGCAGATAAAGATCTTCCAGTCGCCGCGCCGTATCGGCCCCGAGAATTGCTTCGCGTAACTCGTCCGTGAGCCGTCCGTGCTGTTCGATGCTCTTGAGAATGGTTTGCTTGCGGTCCCGCAGCGATCGCAGAAACCGCAAACGCATTTCGATGACGCGAATCAGGTCCTCGGTGAGTCCACCGGTTCGCTCCTTCCGATAGCGCGCCAGGAAGGGAACCGTGTTGCCTTCCTCCAACAACTGCGCGACACTTTCGACCTGTTGCCGTCGAATCTGCAAGTCTTGGGCGATTTTGGCATAATCGGTTGGCGAAAGCGAATACATCGGACTACTCACCCCACGGGGAGGTTGTTGCTCAGCGCACCACGCACGCGACCATGGATGCTGCCAACGCTCGCCGCGCCTCGTGCAGTGCAACCTAATCAGCCTAACCTAGAAAGCATCTCGAGCACTGTCAAGTGTTCCGCCGCCAGGCCCACGGCGACGCGGTGCCGGGGTTGTTCGATGGTGTTATAAGCCCCTTTGCGTCGCTGATAAACCGGTCCGGCTCGTTCGAAGAATAGCGACCTGCGCCCAATCAAACGGCCCTGGGTGCGACAAACCGCG
>JANWVS010000584.1 GCA_025056835.1 Gemmataceae bacterium
TGCTGCGACGTGAGGAAATCGAGAGCGAATTCAGCGAAGAGGAGGATCGGTGGGCCGTCAATCTGCAGCGTCCAAAAGCTCTCTTTTCTTTCCATCGCCTCGTGGATGCTGGGCAACACGGCCCGCAACGCATGGGCCGTCAGATCGCAGCCGGAGCGGTCGAACGGTAGCCGGCCCCAGCCGCGGCAAAAGGTCGGCACTCCGCCGTCGCTGTTTTGCAGTCGTGTCAACCAATCCCGACCGGCGGCGCTCGCTTGGCGTTGCAGTTCCACACCGGCGCGGTTGGCAAGGGCGTGAATGGCCCCGGGCGTGTCGTCGGCATCGGGCACGCCGCCGGGCAGTGGCGTCCAGGCCCAACCGCCAGGCGCCGCGCCGGTATAAGGGTGAACCGCGGCGAATTGCTGTCGCAACAGCCAAGTGCACAGTTCGTCGCGCCGTTCGAGACGCTCTAATTCCCCGGCCGCAGCCAGGGCGTTGACCGCCAGGGTGGTCACCCACGTTGACAGGTTGGTGTCAATCGGCCAGCTGCCGTCCGGCCGAACCGACTTCAACAGGAAGCCTACGCCGTTGCGGGCGACGACATGGTCGGCCCGACCACAGGCGGCGAGGCTGAGCGTGACGAAACTGGTGAGCGGCGTCGCTTCAAGGAAACCGCCGCTGGTCGGTTGGATGCGTTCCAGGACGCGCAGCGATGGGCCGATCGCCAGCTGCCGCGCCAGCCGGGTCAACGGATTGCGCGGCTTACGATGGTGGTAGATGCACTGTCCAATCGCGATCAGCGCCGGCAGGGCGTAACTCACCACATGCAGCCGCAGGAAACGGAACCACGCCTGAGGCAAACAGGCCAACTCGAACGGCAACGGCGGCACCTCGCGCCAATCAACCAGCCCGGCCAGGGCGCAGGTCGTCAGGATCGGTGTGGCGAAGGTGCGATCGCTGCCGTAGCGTTGGCGAACGGCCGCGGCAAGTTGCGCCGGCGTCGAGCCATAACGTGTGCAAAGCCAGCGTTCGGCCCGGGCCACGGCCTCGGCATGGGCGGCGCGTTTGCCCGTGAGGTAAAACGCCGCGCGACAGAGCATCGTCGTCGAAATGTTGCTGAAGCTGCGGTCGGTGTCGCCCCAACCGCCGTCGGCATTTTGGTGCTCTACCAGCCAACGA
This sequence comes from Gemmataceae bacterium, assembly GCA_025056835.1. Taxonomy (GTDB): domain Bacteria; phylum Planctomycetota; class Planctomycetia; order Gemmatales; family Gemmataceae; genus JANWVS01. The sequence continues at coordinate 1,159 of JANWVS010000584.1, forward strand.
AGACCGGCGTCAATCAAAGCCGCCCGCTCACCAACGACATCGTCGGCAGCCTCTCCCTCGCATCCCGCGTCGCCAAAAGTAGTCCTTTCGCGTTGCACGTCCCTTAAAGTAACCCTCTCGGTCTGCGAGAGGATGCGATCGCCGCGCGGCCTGCGAGAGCCGTACAGGTACAGGGCCATCACCGCCGTGGCCGTCGCCAGCGCCGACGACGCCAACTCGCCGACCCAATACCCTTCAGGATGCCGCTCCTTCAGAAGCGTGTCCAACGCCAGGCGATAAGCAGCTTCGAGACGTTCAGGATCGACCGGGATCATCTCGATAGTTTAGCCTGGTCCTCCGGAGTGAGGTTGAGAGACGTCGGCACGATTGCATCGAGTCGCAAACTGCGATAGCATATCCGGCATGGACCACCCGCCGCTCATGACCGTCCAGCAGCACATTATGGAGGAGCAGCGCAAGCTGGCGCCCACGGCGAGCGGAGAGTTCTCTTGGCTGCTCTCCGGCATCACCTTGGCGACCAAGATCATTGCCGATCGCGTCCGCCGCGCCGGCTTGGCCGACATTCTTGGCGGCGCCGGCACTGAAAACGTTCAAGGCGAGGTGGTGCAGAAGCTCGATCTCGTTGCCAACCAAGCCTTGCTGCACTGTTTGGGAGTGCGCGGCAATGTCGCCGTCATGGCCTCGGAAGAAAACGCCGAGCCGGTCGTTGTCAGCCGCGATCGCGCCCACGGCAAGCATGTCGTTGTTTTCGATCCGCTTGACGGCTCCAGTAACATCGACGTCAATGTCAGCGTCGGTACGATTTTTTCGATCCTGAAATGCGAACCCGATCCGACCCTGACTCGCGACCCGCTCCAGGACGTGCTCCAGCCCGGCACCCGACAAATCGCCGCCGGCTACGTCGTCTACGGTTCCTCGACCATGCTGGTCTACACCACGGGCAACGGCGTCAATGGCTTCACTCTCGATCCGCAGATCGGCGCCTACATCATCAGCCATCCCAACATTCGCATGCCATCGGCCGGCACGATCTACTCGTGCAACGAAGCCAACGCCGATAGCTTTCCCGACGTTTATCGCCGTTTCCTCAACAAGCTGCGCTCCGGGGCGGCCGGTCGGACGTATTCCTCGCGGTACATCGGTTCGCTGGTCGCCGACTTCCATCGGACGCTGCTCAAGGGCGGCATCT
>JANWVS010000585.1 GCA_025056835.1 Gemmataceae bacterium
CTGGTCCCGGTGCCCCGCCGACCTGGATTGTCGATCCGATCGACGGCACGACGAATTATGTGCACGACTGCCCGTTGTATTGCGTCTCGATCGGTTTGCAGATCGACGGCGAGTTGGTTGTCGGCGTTGTCTATGATCCGTGTCGTCAGGAAATGTTCTCCGCCTATCGCGGCGGCGGGGCTTGGCTCAACGGCCGCCGCTTGCAGACCAGCATCGTGGACCGCATCGACGAAGCGCTGCTGGCGACCGGTTTCCCACCGGACCTGCGCGGCCACGAGCGAACGCTCGACTGGTGGCGTTTCTTCTCCTTTCGCGCCCAATCGCTGCGCCGCACCGGCTCGACCGCCCTGAATATGGCCTACGTCGCCGCGGGCCGCTTCGATGGCTACTTCGCGTTTGACAATCACATTTGGGATGTCGCGGCCGCCACCGTCCTTGTCCGCGAAGCCGGGGGCATCGTCTCCAACCTCGACGGCACGCCCTACGATCCGTACACGCCCGATGCCCTGGCGACCAACGGTCCGCTGCATCCGCTGCTGGCTGAAGTGTTTCGCCGCGGCCTGGAGGGGCAGTCGGCGTGCGGAGAGGACGGGCCGGCCCTGGCAGCGCCATAAAATGGCAGGGACAACCCGGCCCACAAGGTTTCCTATCTGAAGGTCGCATCATGCCGCGCTCGACTCTGTGGTTGGTCATGCTCGTTCTCGGCGGACAGCCGGCAAGCGGAGGTGCTCAGGCTGGCAAACAGCCGATCCCCACGAAAGTCGAGCTGGCGAAAGCCGAAGCCTTGATCCAAGAACTTTATCAAGGCGATTTCGCGAAGGCCAAAAACGACGCCGCAGCGCGATTGCAACTCGCCCAGTTGCTTTTGCAGGAAGCCAAGGAGACGACCGACTTCGCTGCCGGCCGGTATCAACTCCTGGTCCACGCCCGGCAACTGGCATCGGCAGCGGGAGACGGACCGACGGCCCTGCACGCGATCGAGGAACTGGCCCAGAGTTTCGCGGTGCCGGCCAAGGAAGTCTTCGCCCTCAAGATCGATGCCCTGGCCCTGGCGACCAGTGCCGCCGCGACGCCGCCGGCCTACCAGATGATCGCGGACAGTGCCTTGGCCCTGCTGGAAGAGGCCTTGGCCTTGGACGATTTCGCCGCCGCCTTCACCTTGCTGGCCGCCGCCGAGGCGGCCGGCAAAAAGTTGCGCAGCGTGCCGTTGGTCTCGGCAATTCGTCGGCGGCACGACGAGGTCGCCAACCTGCACAAGGAGTACAGCCGGTGGGAAAGCCATGCCCGAAAGCTGGCGGTAACGCCCGACGACCCCGCTGCGAACGAGGCGATGGGCCAATATTATGCGCTCGTCCTGGGCAACTGGGAGCGGGGCTTGCCGCACCTCGCCAAGGGACGAGGCCCCCTCGGCGAACTGGCCCGACGCGAAGCCCAGTCCGGCCCCCCTTTGGAACTGGGCGACCGCTGGTACGAGCAAGCCATGGCCTTGCCCGAGAACTTGCGGCAGCAAGCCCTGTTGCGCGCCTACCATTGGTATCAGATCGCCCTGGCCGAAGCGGAGGGCCACGATAGCCTGGCCGTCGAGAAACGTCTGGCCGCCGTCAACGACCGCTTGCCGCCCGAGTTGCGCAGCGCCGAAATCGTCCAAGAATTCAAGAAGTTGGACGGCCACGCCGGTCCCGTTTATGGCGCGGCCTTTTCCCCGGATGGGAAATGGACCCTCTCCGCCGGAGCCGACGCCTGCTTGCGGCTGTGGGACACGAAAACCGGCAAAGAACTACGCCGGCTGGATGGCCACACCGGCCGCATTTGGTGTGTCGCCTTTGCCCCGGACGGCCGCCGCGCCGCCTCCGGCAGTTTCGATGGCACCGTCCGCGTTTGGGACCTGCTCAGCGGTCGCGAGATCCGCCGCTTTGCCCACAACGATTACGTCCGCAGCGTCGTTTTCTCCCACGACGGCCGTTTCCTTCTCTCCGGCGGCGATGATCGCCTTGTCCGTTTGTGGAACCTGGAAACCGCCAAGGAAGTGCGCCAGTTTAAGGGCCACGATCATTTCGTTTGGTGTGTCGCCTGGTCGCGCGACGGCAAACGAGCCTTAAGCGCCAGTCTCGATAAGACAGTGCGGCTCTGGAACGTCGACACCGGTGAACAGCTCCACAAGCTCACCGGTCATACCGACACCGTGCTGGCCGTCGCCTTTGCCCCGGACGGCCGCCGCGCCGTCTCCGGAAGCACCGACAAGAACGTGATCCTCTGGGAACTCGACACCGGCACGATCCTGACGGTGTTCGAGGGACACCAAGGCTACGTGCACAGCGTGGCTTTTTCACCCGACGGTCGCCGCATT
>JANWVS010000586.1 GCA_025056835.1 Gemmataceae bacterium
CGGCGATGTGCCCTTGGAGCTCAACCTGCTGGCGATCAATCGATTTCTCGAAGCGGGCTACGAATTCATCGGCCTGGACCATTTTGCCAAGCCGAACGAAGCCCTGGCCCAGGCCAAGAGAGAAGGCACGCTGCTGCGCAATTTCCAAGGGATGACGACCGGCAAGGCGTGCGAACTGATCGGTTTGGGCCCCTCGGCCATCAGCCAACTCGATCGAGCCTTTGCCCAAAACCGCAAGACGACCGCGCAGTGGCTTGAAGCGATCACCGCCGATCTGGCCGTCGAACGCGGCCTGCGCCTCAGCCGCGACGATCGACTGCGCCGCGAGCTTTTACAGCAGCTTTACGGCTACGGTGTGATCGATGGCCCCGACCTGGAAAGACGGTTCGGCATCGATTTTCCGGTTTATTTCAGCAACGAGCTGCGCCAATTGCGGTTGCTCGAAGCGGAGGGCCTGGTAACGCTCGAAGGCCCTTGCATCCGCCTGACCACGACACTGGGCCGGCTGTTGGTCCGCGTCGTCGCCGCGGTGTTTGATTGCTACCTGCCGGCAGACGCCTTCCAGCGCGGCTTGCCCGCCAATCAGTCGTCCAAAGTGGGCTAGGCGCGCTTCGGGAAAGAAGCCTCTGGGCTGGCGCACCGGTGCCGCCGCGCGAGGGCCGGCAGCGGCCGGTAACGTTTACGACAACATTTGCAGCAACCGCTGGACGAAGACGGTGGCGCCGACGACGGCGGCGATGGCGCTGGCCAGAAGCACGGCACCGGCCGCGACATCCAAGCATGGCCAGGCGCGTTGGCGGACCGATTCGTCCAGTCCGCGAAAAAGTGTTTCCAGGGCACTGTTGAATAGTTCCGCCGTCAGGACGCCGCCGATGCACAGCAACAACAGGCACCATTGTTCCGGGCTGCAGCGCAAGCTGGCAGCCGCCACGACCACCAAGGCCGTCACGAAGAAATGAACGAAGAAACTACTGTGGCCCCGAATGCCGAGCTTCAAACCCCGCAAGGCGGCGCGAAACTTGTTGCGCCAGGGCCGACGGCGCTGTCGTTCCGCCGGATCGGGTCCCTCCTCGGCCATCGGTACCGAATCGTATCCGTCCATGGTCAAGCTCAACGCCACCACTGCCGACTCCGTTGGTACCATTTCCTGGCGGCGAACACAAGGCCGTTTAGGCGGCCCCGCGGCGGCAGTCCACGGCCGTTCGATTGTGGGGCAATTCGTTATTTGTCGCACGAGCCAGGTTGGTTTGCGGTTGACGCAAAAGAACTGCGGGCACCCGCGAACCGCCCTGCGGCAGCGGAGCGACAGGCTCTTTGCTGCGCCGCGGCGGGGATGGCCTTTCCGTTCGCTACAATGCTTGACGATGGCCTCGCTCCATGGAAAAGGACTGCGGCATGCAAGAAACCATCCTTCAGTCGATCGGCAAGACGCCGCTGGTCCGCTTGCGGCGCGTCACCGAAGGGTTGACCGCGCAGGTTTACGTCAAGCTGGAGTCGTTGAATCCCGGCGGCAGCATCAAAGACCGTGTCGCCTTGGCCATGGTGGCCGATGCGGAGCGCCGCGGCTGGCTTCGGCCCGGCGGTACGATCATTGAAGCCACCGCTGGCAACACCGGCGTGGGGCTGGCGATGGCTGCGGCCGTCAAGGGATATCGCTGCATCTTCGTGCTGCCCGACAAGATGTCCAGCGACAAGATCCGCTTGCTCAAGGCCTACGGCGCCGAAGTCGTCATCACCCCCACCAATGTTCCCGCCGACTCACCGGAAAGTTATAATGGCGTCGCGGACCGCCTCACTCGTGAGATTCCCGGCGCCTGGCGGCCCAATCAATTTGCCAATCTCGCTAATCCGGATGTCCATTATCGCACAACCGGTTACGAAATCTGGGAACAAACCGAAGGCCGCGTGACCGCCTTCGTCGCCGGGGCCGGCACGGGCGGCACCATCTCCGGCGTCGGCCGCTACCTCAAGGAACAGAACCCCGACGTCAAAATCATTGGGGCCGATCCCGAAGGCTCCGTGCTGTCGGGCGATACCCCCAAGCCCTGGAAAGTCGAGGGCATCGGCGAAGACTTCGTTCCCAAAACGCTCAACAGCCAGCTGGTCGACGAATGGATTCGCATCAGCGATGCCGAGTCGTTTCAAACCGCCCGCGCCTTGGCCCGGCGCGAAGGGATGCTGGTGGGGGGCTCGAGCGGCACGGCCGTGGCCGCGGCGTTGCGCTATGCCCGACGGCTGACCGGCGAACACCTGGTTGTGGCCTTGTGCGCCGACACCGGCCGGAACTACCTCAGTAAGGTCTTCGACGACGAATGGCTGGCGGCGAACAACTTGTTGACCACCGTC
>JANWVS010000587.1 GCA_025056835.1 Gemmataceae bacterium
GGGGCGCGGCACTGTCTTCGGCCGCTTTGACGGTGACGATTGGGGCGACTGGCGCGTCGCCGGCGAGGCGTTTGGCGCTCGGCCGAGCCGCAACGGCGACTTTCTCGTCCGCGCCGGGACCGTCGCCGAGCCACTGCGGCCTGTCAACCCCGGATTGGCACATAGCGGCTGCTTATCAACGAACCTGCACGGATCATTGCGCTCGCCGACGTTCACTATAAAACACTCGCGAATCCATTACCGCTTGGCCGGCCAACAGGTCCAAGTTCGACTTGTGCTGAACGGCTTGCAGCTGATCCAGGATCCGATCTACGGCGGACTCAAGTTCACAGTGGACAACGAAGCCATGCATTGGCGTACCCAAAACGTCGGCATGTGGCGCGGACAACGGGCGTACATCGAGATCCTCGACGACGGCCCTGGTTATGTCGCTCTCGAGCAAGTCGTCTTCAGCGATGATCCCAGCCCGCCCGAGCTACCGAGTAAGACACTCCCGCAACCCAAGCTAATTACCGACGCCAACCGTGCCGAGGTGGAACGATGCCTCGATGTTTTTCGCAAAGCCGAGGCGGCCGTACCTGCGCCGCAGCGCTGTCTGGCCACCGCTGACGGCAGCGCCGTCGACGAACATGTCTTTATCCGCGGCAATCCGAAGAACCTGGGGCCGGTGCAACCACGCCGCTTCCTCGAAGTCTTCGGCGGCAAGGCGTCTGCTTCTCAAAGCAGCGGCCGGCTCCAACTGGCCGAGCAGTTGATCGATCCCGCGCAGACGCCCATTGTGCCGCGCGTCTTCGTCAATCGCGCCTGGCAACACCTCTTCGGCGAAGGGATCGTCCGCTCACCCGACGATTTCGGCGTCCTTGGCCAGGCACCCACGCATCCGGAACTGCTCGACTTCTTGGCGCTGGAGTTTGTCCGCAATGGTTGGTCGCTGAAGAAACTGCTTAAAGGCCTGATCCTGTCGAGCACTTATCAGATGGCCAGCCACGGCGACACCCGGGCCGAAGAGGTTGACCCTGCCAACACGCTGCTGCATAAGATGCCGGTCCGCCGCCTCGAAGGCGAAGCGATTCGCGATGCAGTGCTGGCTGTGTCGGGGCGGCTCGACCCTACGCCATTTGGACCGAGCGTGCCCGTCCATCTGACGCCCTTTATGCTTGGTCGCGGTCGGCCGGCAAACAGCGGGCCGCTTGATGGTCAGGGGCGCCGGTCCATTTACCTTGCCGTCCGCCGCAACTTTTTGACACCGATGCTGGTCGCTTTTGATTATCCCACGCCGTTCACGACGATTGGCCGGCGCTCGGTCTCGAATGTACCGGCCCAAGCGCTGACGATGTTGAACAATCCACTGATCCTTCAACAGGCCGAGCTGTGGGCGAAGCGAGTTTTGGCCGAGCCGAACTTGACTCCAGAGCAGCGCTTCGAGCGTATGGTCCAGGCAAGCCTCGGGCGTCCGCCGACGGCGGCAGAATCGGCCGAAGCCATGGCGTTTTTGCGCGAGCAAGAGCGCGAGCGCGGCCGGATGGACGATTTGCGCTCCTGGTCTGAACTGGCCCATGTGCTTTTCAACCTCAAGGAATTCGTGTATTTGAACTGACCCATGGTCACGATCACCGTGGCCGCGCATCCGCTGTTTGATGCGCGAGCTTTCCTCACGTCTTTTCCGCGGCCGCTGGGCGAGATGGCGACGCCGCCGGCGATTTTGGGGCTGCTGCGTGCCGACGCGGCTGCGCCGATGCAGAGCGACGACGGCGTTCGCGAAGCGGTGCGGCGCTTGTTGCGCCACGGCGGGTTCAAGCCGGCCGGTCGAAGTAAACCCGCCTCGGAATACTTACTTCGCGCCGCGGCTGACGGTTCGCTAGGGTCCATCAACGTCGCCGTGGATATTTGCAATATCGTCTCACTCCATAGCGGCCTGCCGATCAGTGTCGTGGACTTGGCCAAGGCCCAAGCGCCGTTTCGCATTGCAGTGGCGCCGCCCGGCTCGAGTTACGTGTTTAACGCCTCGGGGCAAACCATCGACCTGGCGGGATTGCTGTGCCTGGAAGACGCAGCCGGTCCATGCGGCAACGCCGTCAAGGACGCCCAGCGGACGAAGACCGACGCCGCCACGACGCGCACCTTGACCATCATCTGGGGATCCAACGAACTCGGGGACCGGCCACGCGCCGCGGAAAGCTGGTATCGACAGCTCCTGGCCGAACTTGGCGCTCTCACCGAAAACGTCGCCTTGGCGACCTCCGCCTCTCACAGACATCACCGATAATACCCGTTTGCTGACGGCGGCAGCCCGATTGAACCGTTTGGTAACGGCGCTCCAAGGGGCACCT
>JANWVS010000588.1 GCA_025056835.1 Gemmataceae bacterium
AAACGCAAAGGCAAACGGTCCATCATCATTGAAGCGCTGACTGAAGACGGCAAGCCGATGGGCATTGAAAAAGAGCATCTTGTGCCGCACGGTAAACCGATGCGCGTGCATACCGGCGACACGGTGCGGGCGGGGGAGCCGCTGGTGGAAGGTCCGCTCGTGCCGCACGACATCCTGCGCATCAGCGGCATCGAGGCTGTGCAACAATATCTGCTGCGCGAAATCCAGAGCGTTTACCGCAGCCAACGCGTCGACATCGATGACAAACACATCGAGATCATCATTGCCCAAATGCTCCGCAAGGTGAAAGTCGAATCGATGGGCGACACCGGGCTTTTGCCCGGATCGGTTATCGACAAGTTTGCGTTTCGCGAAGTGAATGACCGCCTGCGCGACTGCGTCAAGATCAAAAACCCTGGCGACTCCAAGTTCGAGGCGGGCAAGATTGTGCCCAAGGAAGCCTATGAGGAGGTCAAAGCGGCTTTATTGGCTGAAGGCAAGAAGCCGCCCACTTGGGAAAAGCCGACGACGGCGACGTGCAGTACGCAGTTGCTGGGAATTACGAAGGCAGCCGTGCAGTCGGACAGTTTCATCTCGGCCGCGAGTTTCCAGGAAACCACCAAGGTGCTCACCGAAGCTGCACTTGCGGGAAAGGTGGATTACCTCGTCGGGTTGAAGGAAAACGTGATTCTCGGCCACTTGATACCCGCGGGCACGGGGTTCCACGCTCATCAGGAGGCGGAAGTTCGGATCAATCCGAAAGTGTTGGAAGAAATGGCTGCCTCACAGCCGTCGGACGCGACAAGCCCTGCCCCGGCTCCGGTCGAAAGCGCGACGTAGCTGCCGCGATTGGATTAGCACCATGACCAGCGCGGCCGCCGCGTACGGAGCGGTTGCTGACTTTCTTAAGTTTCGTGAATTGGTCAGGCGCTGCCGTTGGATGCAGGAAAAGGCTGGTTATGGATATCTACGCGGCAGCACCGTGGCACCATCTTTCGGTCGATCAAGTTGCGGCGCGGTGGCAAAGCTCGTTGGAGACAGGACTCGATTGGTCTCAGGTCAAGGACCGCCTCCAGCGTTATGGTAGGAACGTGCTGACTGCCCGTAGCGGCCGCGGTCCGCTGCTGCGGTTCTTGTTACAGTTTCACCAGCCATTGATCTACATTTTGCTCGCCGCCACCGTGGTTACGTTGGTGTTGGACGAAGTCATCGACGCCGCCGTGATTTTCGGCGTCGTGCTCGTCAACGCCGTGGTCGGCTTCGTGCAAGAAGCCAAGGCATTACGGGCGATCGAGGCATTGTCGCACACTCTGGTCACCGAGGCAACGGTCATTCGTCAGGGACGCAAGGAACGAATCGACTCAGCGGATCTCGTTCCGGGCGATATCGTGGTGCTCCAATCCGGCGACAAGGTACCGGCCGACCTGCGGCTTTGGCGCTGCCGCGATCTGCAAATCGCCGAGGCGGCTTTGACCGGCGAATCGGTTCCCGTGCCCAAGAGCCTTGTCGAACTTCCTCCCGACACGCCTTTGGCCGACCGCAAAAACATGGCGTACGCCTCGACGCTCGTCACCTATGGACACGGGGTCGGCATTGTCGTTGCAACCGGCGACTACACCGAAGTCGGTCGCATTTCGCGCCTCATCGCAACTGCCGAGGACATCCAAACACCACTGACACGACGTATTGCTCATTTCAGCAAAGTGCTCCTCGTAGTGATTTTGGGGCTGGCAGCGTTGAACTTTGCGGTCGGCTTGGGACGTGGGCAGGAGGCCGTGGCTATGTTCCTGGCGTCAGTGGCCTTGGCGGTTGCCGCGATTCCCGAAGGATTGCCAGCCGCCGTCACGATTACGCTCGCCATCGGCGTGGCCCGCATGGCGCGGCGGCGCGCCATTATTCGGAAGCTTCCGGCGGTGGAAACTCTCGGCAGCACCACGGTCATTTGTTCTGACAAAACCGGTACGCTCACCGAGAACCAAATGACGGTCACGGCCTTGGTGGCAGGTCGAGAGCTTTATGAGACGACCGGCGTGGGCTATCTGCCCCACGGAGAAATTCACGTCGCGGGCGCCGAACCGGAAACCGCTCAACGGCTTTCGGTAGCTGACTTACATCGCCGCGTAGGTTTGTTGGAATGCCTTCGTGCCGGATTGCTGTGTAACGATGCCCGCTTGGAATACGTCGAGAACTCCTGGAATGTCCAAGGAGACCCCACGGAGGCGGCGCTCCTCGTTGTCGGTGCCAAGGCGGGACTGAATGCCGACGTTGTTCGCGAGGAGTTTCCGCGGGTCGATTCCATTCCGTTTGAGTCGGAACATCAGTATATGGCG
>JANWVS010000589.1 GCA_025056835.1 Gemmataceae bacterium
CTGGCTCGACTTTTTCCCCCTTCACGTGCGGGTTGCCGCGCACGAAGACGTGCGTCTCCGGCGGCCGCGGTCCGGCTTCCGTCACGCACAGGGCCATGTCGATTTTCGGCATCTTGTCCGCGGCACGGCTTTCGTTGAGCGCGAACAGCAATCGTTCCCATTCAGCGTATTTTTTCTGGCCGAGGATCGAGGCACCGTCGCGTCGGATGAGTTGTTGTATGGTCAGGGCCTGGGCGTTTTCAGGCGGAGCCGAAAGCATTCGCTTGGCGAAACCGGGGCCGGACCAGGCAACGTACAGGCCGGCTCCGAACAAGTTTTGAAAGTATTCGAGCTTGATCGGCAGCCGCCCTTGCGGCAGTTGGACCGTCTTGGTTTGGACGTTGCCCATGCCGTGGATGCCATCGTAGGCGATGAGCACGGCGCCGTTGAGCGTCAGGCGGGAGCCATCATCGGAATCGAGGTAAAAGGTGTAGGTGCCGGCCTGCGGCACAATCAGCGTGCCTTCGAAGACGAAACCGATCGCTTCGTTGCGGGTGCGCGGACTGAGATCGAAAAGGCCCTTGGGGAGCTTGCCTTCGTCTTCATGTTTGAAGAGGGTAAAGTCCGGCAGCTTGGTCCAGGAATTGCGATAAAACCGATAGCGTAAATCGTCGATATCGCCGCCGCCGGCTTGGGCTTTGGCCAGCTCACGGTATTCGTTTTCGATGGCTGCGATTTGGGCCTGCAAACGGCTGCGGTGCTCCTCGATTTCTTTGGCGCGCCGCAGGAAGGCGGCGTGCTGCTCGGGCGTGCCGATTGGTTGTTCGTCCGTCGGGCCGCCGTTGCGGTAGTGGTTGATGTTGTGGAAGAATGCCAAGAGCCGGTAGTAATCGCGGTGGGGAATCGGGTCGATCTTGTGCTCGTGGCAGCGGGCGCAGTCAAACGTCAGGCCGAGGAAGACTTGGCTGGTGGTGGCCAGAATGTCGTCCAGGCCGTCGTAGCGCGCCTGGACCGGATCGGATGGTTCGTCGTCCCAGACGCCCAGGCGATAGAAGCCTGTTGCGATCAGGGCGTCGGTGCGCTCCGCGGAGAATTCCTCCGTCCCGTAAAGTTCGTCGCCGGCCAGCTGCTCCTTGATAAAGCGATCAAACGGTTTGTCGGCATTGAACGAGCGGATGACGTAATCGCGATAGCGCCAGACGTGCGGCTTGGGATTGTCGCGTTCGTAGCTGTTGGTTTCAGCGTACCGCACCAGGTCGAGCCAATGGCGGCCCCATTTTTCTCCATATCGAGGCGATTCGAGCAGCCGATCGACCAGCCGCTCCCACACCAGATCGCGCTGGGCGCCGGCAGCTTCCCAGGCTGCAACGAAGTCGTCGACCTCGCGCGGCGTGGGCGGCAACCCTGTGAGGTCGTAATAGACTCGGCGCACCAATTCTTGGGGCGCCGCGGGCGGATTGGGCGTCAACCCCTTCGCTTCCAATTTGGCCAAGATGAACGCATCAATCGGATTGCGAACCCAGGCGCCGTTTTTCACCGCCGGCGGCGTCGGCCGTTTGACGGGTTGAAACGCCCAGTGCGCTCGGTCCTCGGCGGTGATGACTTTGTCGCCCTTGCGTGCCGCCGCGGGTTTGGCGGTCAGCCCGCCAGGCCAAGGCGCTCCCATTTTTACCCAAGCCGTCAGATCGGCGATCTGTTCCCGCGCCAGTTTCTTCGACGGCGGCATCTTGAAATCGGGATCGCTATGGCTGATTCCTTTGATGAGCAGACTCTTCTCCGGATGCCCCGGCACAATGGCCGGCCCCTGGTCGCCGCCGGCCAAGAGCGCCGCAAGCGAATCGACGCGCAGACCGCCGCGCTGTTTCTTTTCCCCATGACAAGAGTAACAATTCTCCGCCAGCACCGGGCGGACCTTGGTCTCGAAAAACTTGAGCGCCGCGGGGGATGGCTTGGCTGGTTCTTGGCCCCAGGCGGCGGACCACACTCCCCAGCAAACTGTTACCACCATCACCCAGCGCAGTTGGTTGGTCAACATGAGCAGGCAGTCCGTTGTCGCGGTACGGAAGACCACAGTCGGGGGCCTTCTGCTATTATCGCGGGTTTCGGGCGAGAAAGCAGCACGAAATTGGCAAAATGATCAACCGAGCGGCCATCGACGGCAACGCGACGTTACCATGCGCCCACGCGACAGCCCCCCAAGCACGAATGCGCCGACCAAGAGGGGCGACGGCCGTTGGCGCCTTACGCCAAATCGAGGCACCGCGCCGGACCGGTCATCGCGCGGCACGATCGGAATAAACTGTCGTCAATGCCCAACTGTGGCGATGCTCGTGCGAGGAGAAGGTCATGAG
>JANWVS010000058.1 GCA_025056835.1 Gemmataceae bacterium
ATCTGGGTCCACCCGGAGGGCATCGCCAGCGTGTTCAAAGACGGCAAGTTCACACCGGAGGCCCAGCGCGTGCTCGACCGCAAGGCGGCCCTCCTGGCCGTCCAGCCGCTTCGCATGAATCCGGGAGCGCCCCCACCGCCGCCGGTCAACGCGGGTTACGCCGGCTACACCTTCGGATACAATCGACCGTTGTTGGCCGAGCGCGTGCATGACATCCTGACGGCGGTGGCCTTCGCTCAACAATACAAGGACCAGGTGAGCACGCTGCACCTTGCCGGTTTCGGCAAATGCGGGCCGTGGGTCGCCCTGGCGCGGGGTTTGTGCGGCACCGCGATCGCCCGGACCGCGGTGGACGCCAACCAGTTCAACTTCCACCAGATCAAGAACATGAACGACGAAATGATGTTGCCCGGGGCGGTGAGGTATGGCGATTTGGCCACGCTGGCCGCCTTGGCGGCGCCGCACGAATTGCTCGTCCACAATGCCAAGGGACTCGACTCTCCCTGGCGGCTCGACGGCGTCTATCGGGCGTCCGGTCACGCCGCGAAACTGCGCCGCGACGACCGCCTCTGGTCGACCGCCGAGGTGGTGGAGTGGCTGCTGCGCTGAAAGGCGCTGAGTCGCGGCTGTTGCTCGGGTCGCGGCCGCTGGGTCGGAGGAAACGACGGCCGTGCCGGTCCGCGTCGCCTGTCGGATTAGCGTAAATGGCGCTGCCATGCTGATCGAAGTGACTTGTCCTGCCTGCCAAGCCAAGCTCCGCGTTGCCGAGAAGAACCTGGGTCAACGGTTGCGTTGTCCGAAGTGCCGGGCCGTCGTTGAAGTTCCGTCGGCAACCACCACGGTCGATGCCGGTCCGGCGGCGGAGTATCTTCGGGGCGAGGCCGAGGTCCCCTTGGGAGAGACGCGCGTGCTCGACCGCGGCGCGTTGGCCGCCAGCGCCAGCGAAGATGCCGCCATCATCTCCAAGTTCGATTCGGACCCGGCGCCGAAGACGCTGCGGGGCTATGAACTGATCAAGGAGCTGGGCCGCGGCGGCATGGGGCGGGTCTTCCTGGCCCGGCAAAAATCGCTGGATCGCTTGGTGGCCCTCAAGGTCATGAACCCGCAGCGCGCCCGCGATCCCGCCTTCTTGGCCCGCTTCATGCGCGAGGCCTATGCCGCCGCCCAGTTGGTCCATCATCATATCGTGCAGATCTACGACATCGGCGCCGAGCACGGCTGCCATTATTTCACGATGGAATATGTCCGCGGTCGATCTCTGGCCGACATCGTCGAACGCGACGGCAAGCTCGATCCGGAGGTCGCCGTCGGCTACCTGCTCCAAGCAGCGCGCGGTCTGAAATTCGGCCACGATCTCGGCATGGTTCATCGCGACGTCAAACCCGACAACATCCTGGTCAACGACCAGGGGATCGTCAAAGTCGCCGACCTGGGATTGGTCAAGCTGCCGCAAACCGAGGAAATTCCCCTGGCGGCCAGCGCCGACGAGCCCGATGTAGCCCGGCGTTCGACGATGGTGACGCGCGTCGGCGTCGGCGTCGGGACGCCGGCGTTCATGGCCCCCGAGCAGGCCCGCGACGCGGCTCACGTCGATCGCCGCGCCGACATCTATTCGCTGGGCTGCACTCTGTATTACCTGGTCACGGGCAAACCGCCCTTTGAAGGGAAGACCGCCCTCGAAGTGCTCAGCAAACACCAGAACGCCTCGTACATCCCGCCCGACGAGATTGTCAAGCGCGTGCCCAAGGCGCTGACGGCGATCTTGAACCGCATGTTGGCGAAACGGCCGGAAGATCGCTTTGCCGACATGAAGGAGGTCATCGCCGCATTCGAGAAGTTTCTCGGCGTGCAGCAAACCGGGGCGTTTACCCCGCAGGAGGAGCACGCCACTGTGCTCGAACAATGCGTCAAGGCGTTCAACGAGGCGCCGCTGGCCCGCCGGCGCTCTTGGTTTACCGGAGGCTTTTTCGGCGGCTGCGCGGCGCTGGTCGTCGTGAGTTTGCTGGCCGGTGGGCTGGGGATTGCCGGTGCCGTGCTGGGCTTGGCCATTCTGACTCCGGCGGCGTTGTTCCTCATTCACGGCTGGCGGGAACGCTCGTACTTGTTCCTCAAGGTGCGCGAATTTGTGCTGGACGCGCGGCCGACCGAGTTGCTGTACGGCTGCGGAGTCGCCGCCTTGTTGGCGCTGTTGCTCTACCTTTTCAATCTCCATTGGCTCTGGCTCTTCATGGCCGTCGTCGGTTGCGGTCTGGCGTTGGCGTATTACCTGTTGGTCGATCGGCGCCTGGCGGCCCAGCGTCGGCCGGCTGTCGAGCGCGTGGAAAAGCTCCTCCGCAAAATGCGCTTGGGCGGATTGGAAGAAAAGGCGCTGGAGCGTTTTGTGTGCAAATATGCCGGCCGTGATTGGGAGGAATTCTACGAAACTCTCTTCGGCTACGAGGCGAAGCTGAAAGCGCGGCACTGGCTGCGCGGTGAAGCGGCCGAGCGGCGCAACACCTACGCAGCCTGGCGCGATCCGTTGATCCAGTGGCTGGAAGCCAAGCAACGCGCCCGCAAGGAGGCACGCGAAAAAAAACAGCTCGAGGCGATCGAGGCCCAGGCCCTTCAGGCGCGGGGTGTGGCCGCGGCGGAAGCCCACGAAAAAGCTGCCCAGGTGGCCGAGGCGATGGTCGCCCAAGCCGCCGCGGTGGCCGAAGTCATGGATGTGGATCGCGGGGCTGCGGCGGCCGCGGTCCCCGTGGCTCAGTTCGCCGAAGGGCCGCCCGGTTCGTCCGAATCCGCTCCCCAAGTGTCATTTCAAAAGTTACTCGAAACGGCCCAGAACCCGGAAACCACCGTCGCCTTCCAACCACCGCGGCGGCGTTGGCGGTTCCCGGTCGGGCGCGTGGTCAGGTTTTTCGTCGGCGGGCAGTTCCGCTTCGTCGTCGGCATGGTGCTGGTCATTATGTGCCTCACCTGGCTCAGGCAAAACGAACTGCTCGAGGGCGCGAGGTTCTTGGCCGCTCTGCGGAATTTGTGGGATACCGAGGCACCAGGTTCCTGGGACCAGCTCGCGCAACCGTTGCGGTTTCCGTTGCTTCCTGCCGCCTGGCTGGCACGCTTCAACAGCCTTAATCCCGCCTTGGCCGGCTTGTTGTTGGCGTTGTCCGCGTTTCTCGGCGGTTGGCGCGTCAGCCTGTGGGCGTGGCCTGCGGCGTTGCTTATGTTGTGCGGAGGCGCCTGGATTCCCGACGTCGGACCGATCTCCGGCAGCATCATCGGCTTGGCGGCTGGCGTGGGGCTGACTGGCCTCGTTTGGCTTGTGCGGCGTCGGCGCGCCGCGCCGGCCCCTTCGCCCCCGTCGCCGCCGACGTCGGACGGCGACGCCGATCCCTGACGCCCGATGCCGTGCTTCAACAACGCCCGAGTTGCCTGGCCATGGCCCGTCCGCGATTATTTCGCTGCGGCACCTGCTCGATGGGGCAAGACGTCGGTCGTTATCTGCGCCGATTCGCGGTCCCCGCGAAGTATCTGGGCTTTGACCCGTTCCGTCAGCGCCAGCACATAGGCTACTTCGCGGAGGAAAAAGTCGGCCTCGGCACGCAGTCGCCGTTGGAATCGGTTCTGACGATCAAACAACGTGGTCGCAGCGCTTGGCTTGTTCGCAAGGTAGCAAGAAATCCGATTCATGGCAGGCTCCTCTGGTGAATCCGACGAGAATCTGTCAAGTCCATCGATGACGCACTCGTAGTACGCACGCGTAATGCCAAACCCGTGATTGCCAAGCGGATTCGTTGCCAACCTCTTGGTAGAGTTCAATTTGCGACTTGCGGTCGCGCGAAAAGGTCGATGCGGTCGATTGGTGTACAAATTGTAACAGCTACCATCGCGACGAAAAAAATCGACAAATGCATAGTGTACACAAGGTCAAAGTTTACAATCGCCTGTCGGCCACCGAGCGGGTGCAACGGCGTGGAGCGGGGGCCATCAGGCACTCGAGGCTACTTCCTTCAGATCAGCCCTGGCCCGCGCATAGGTGACATTGTAGTTCAAGACTTTCGGGTCCGGTTCGATGCCCCAAGTGACGCAGGCTTGCCGGTAGATGTTGGGCCACCAGTTGGCGTGCTCGGTGAGGCCTTGTTCCTTGACGGCTTCCCAGTTGCTCAGGATCCGGGTCCAGCATCTGTCACCGTAGTCCAGGGCTTCTTTCCAGTTGCCGATCTGCGGGATGTACCATTGCCTGCCGAGTTGGGCGTGGAGGACCTCATCGGCCCAATCATAGTCCTGCAAGGTGGCGATCAGCGGAATGCCGGATTCGACGCCGATCTCCCATTCATAACGTTTCCCGGTCTTGGTCATCAGCCCCTGCTCGATGAAATAAAGCACCGCGTGTCGTTCGAACGGCTGGCATTCGGTGTTCAAGCGGTACGACCAGTTGTGGGTGATGCGAGCCTGCGTCCAGTCGATGCCGAGGGCCACAAAACCGACTCGCATGACGGGCCTCGTCCCAAAGCTGGCGGCTCATGTCGCGGTAGTATTCCCACGGCTGGCCCTTGGTCTCGTGGATGATGCTTGCCATCATCTCGGGCACGTCGATCTCGCGGAGGCGTTTGAAGAGCATCATCAACGTCTTGGGCTTGGCTGGAAAAGACTCGTCGTAGATAAAAGCCTCGGCGTTGACGCCTTGGTTCCAGAGGTCCTGGAAGCGTTCATCGCGGCGGGGGATGCGGTCGTAGACATACGGCGTGGCCGAATACTGCCGCGCTGGTACGTCGCCGCGGGGCGGATCGGCGCCGTGCAGACCTCCGGCAGCGGCCAGGCAAGCGTCGAGCCGTGCCAGCCACGGCGCCGCGGCCGTCCGTTGCTCGGGCGAGACCAGGCAGGCGATCGCCTTCGATCCGTAGGCGATCATGTCGGCCAATTCCAGCCGCGCAAAGCGGATGACGCGCAGCGACGGCGCGTCGACCAGGGGGTTGGTGTCGCGCTGATGGCGCTCCAGGGCTTGGTCGAGCGCGGGCAGGGCCTTTTCGTAGATGCCCAGCAACAGCAAGGCCGTGCTGGGCGCCGCCAGGATTTCGTCAAAGAACACCTGAAGCGCCTCATGCGGCACTTTTTCCAGACCCAACGGCGGCTCGCGCATTTCTCCCACTCGCGTCCGCAGGGCTTGAACGTGTTCGGCGCAAAGGTACGAGTGCAACGAAAACGCCGTCTTCAACTCGTAAATCGGCTCGGCGGTGATGCGGGCCGTCAGGATTTCGTGGAGGCGCACCAATGCGTAGTGATAGCGCTTGTGGCGTTCGACGCAAGCCTCAACGCTCAGTCCCGGCCGGGCGGCCTCCTCCATGGTCGCCAACCCCGCCAGAGGCGGCAGGTCCCGATAGCTGCGATACATGTTGAACTCCTTATCTTCTCGACGGTTTGGCGCGCACTGCGGCACCGGTCATTATACGACGTCTAAAGTCTGGGCCGCCTTGGCCCGAAGCATACTCCAGCATCCCGCCGCCGCCCGCCGCGAAAGGACGTGCATGCACGAGTCCGAGCACCTATCGACTTTGCAGGATTTGTTGACCACGCTTGCCGTTCCGGTGGATCTAACCGCTCTGGGGGCCGATCCTGTCGACGTGCCGCTGGAACTCGCCGACACGCTCGGCGTCGTCGACGTCGCGCTGCCGAAGGTCGAGGTTTGCGGCCTGGCCGCTTTCGAAAGGCCGTTGCCGCTCATGATTCGCGAGGTGCCGGTAGCGCCGGCGGTCCCGACCGTGCGCGTTGCCGGACGGTTGACCATCGACGTTGCCGTGCACGGGTGGCGCTTTCCGGCGCCGGGCGAGTATGTGTCGCCGCCGGTGTATCGGCACGGGGCCGACGCGTTGGCCGCGGAAAGCAGCGCCGCGCGGCCGTCGCCCGAAGTCGTCTCCGGACAGCGCACGCGCCTGAAGCCGCCCGGCGACATGGTCATGATCAAGGACCGCCTCTTGTACTTGCTTCAACCGCCCTTGGAAGACATCTTCCGCGGCAAGCAGGTGCGTTTGCCGTTCCAGCCCTATCCGTACCAGGTCAAGGGGATCGCGTTCTTGATGCCGCGGCATGCGGCCTTGTTGGCGGATGAAATGGGGCTGGGCAAGACGGCGCAGGTGCTCGTTGCCTTGCGGCTTCTGCTGCACGGCGGCTTGATTCGCCGCGTCTTGGTCGTCTGTCCCAAGCCGCTGGTCCTCAATTGGGCCCGCGAACTGCGCACCTGGGCCGAGGATGTGCCCTTTGAAATCATCGGCGGCGATGCTCCGACGCGCAAGGCCCAGTGGTTCGCGTCGCGCACGCCGATCAAGGTGGTGAATTACGAGCTGCTGACGCGCGACGCCGCCTTGGTCGCGGACCCGGCGGTGAAATTCGACGTCGTCGTGCTCGACGAGGCCCAGCGCATCAAGAATCGCGACTCGAAGACGGCCGAGGTCGTATGCTCCCTGGCCCGCGACCGCTCGTGGGCCATGACCGGCACGCCGATCGAAAACCGCGTCGAGGATTTGATCAACATCTTTGCTTTCGTCGATCCGGAGAGGATCCCTCCCGACACCCCTCCCAAGGCCCTTCCCGAGTTGACGCGCGACTGCATCCTGCGGCGTGTAAAAGAAGATGTGGCAGCCGACATGCCCGCCAAGGTAGTCCGCGACGCCGTCGTGGAGCTGACTCCCGCCCAGCGGCAATCCTACGAGCGTGCTGAAAACGAAGGGGTAATCTACCTCAACAACCTCGGCGAGACGATTACCGTGCAGCACGTCTTCGAGCTGGTCATGCGGCTCAAGCAGATCTGCAACTTCGATCCCGTGACCGGCGACAGCGGCAAACTCGAACAACTGCTGGCCGACATCGCCGAGGTCGCCGACAATGGCCGCAAGGCCATCGTCTTCTCGCAATGGGTGCAGCCGTTGGAGCGCCTCGCAGTCGAGCTGGCTCCCTTCGGTCCGCTGCTGTATCACGGCAAAGTCCCGCCGCGGGAGCGCCAGCCGATCCTCGACCGTTTCCGAACCGATCCGGGCAAGCACGTTTTGCTCATGAGCTACGGCACGGGGAGCGTGGGCTTGAACCTGCAATGCGCCAACTACGTGTTCCTCTTCGACCGCTGGTGGAATCCCGCCGTCGAAGACCAGGCCATCCATCGGGCCCATCGCCTGGGGCAGAAAGACCCCGTCTTCGTGACACGTTTCCTGACGCAAGGCACCATCGAGGAGCGGATTGCCGAAGTGCTGCAACGCAAGCGCGAGCTTTTCGAGAAGACGATCGGTCAGCAGGTCGCGCCGGCGTCGCTGGGGCTGACGGAGGAAGACATTTTCGGACTCTTCCAGGTGCAAGCCCGTCCGCGCCGCGCCGTCGCTTGACGCTCAACCAAACCAGCGCGGCAACACTCCCGCCGGCGGCAACTGCACCACACTCAGGCTGCGGATCTGCGGATGGCGACGCACTTCGTCCAGCGCCTCCGTACTCGGCATGCTGTCGAGGTTCAGCACTCCCATCGCTTCGCCGCCTGGCACCTGCCGACCGACGTTCATCTGCGCGATGTTGACCTGGTGCTTGCCGAAGATCGTGCCGATGAAGCCGATCAGACCCGGCACATCGCGATGGGTGAAGATGAGCAAGATGCCGTCCATGTACGCATCAAGGTGATGGTCGCCGAGCTGCACCAAGCGGAGGAACTGGTTGCCGAACAACGTCCCGGCGGCGGTGTACGTCTTCTTGTCGGTGGTCACCTCTGCCTTGATGAGCGTGCTGAAGTCGCCTTTCTTCGGGTGCATTTGTTCGACCAACTCGATGCCCCGCTCGCGGGCCAGCAATTCGGCGTTGACGATGTTGACATCCTGGGCGAGACGATACTCCAGCAGGCCCGCGGCGAAGGCGGCCGTGATCAGTTTCGTGCTGCGCCGAGCCACTTCGCCGCGGTATGTCAACTCTGCCCGGCGAATGGTCCCTTGGTCCATCTGGGCGTGCAACAGTCCCAAGCGATGCGCCATATCGACGTACAGACGCAGCTCCTGAAGCTCGGTGCGATCGACCGGGGCCATGTTGACGGCAAAGCCGACGACGCCCTTGGTCAGAAAGTCGATCAACAATTGGGCCGCCTCCAGGGCCACCGACTCTTGGGCTTCGACGGTCGAGGCCCCCAAGTGCGGCGTGAGCACGACGTTGGGGAGTTTCAGCAGCGGATGGTCGGGCGGCAGCGGTTCCTGGACAAAGACATCGAGGGCCGCCCCGGCCAAATGGCCCGACCGTAGCGCCTCGACCAAGGCTTCTTCGTTGACGATCCCGCCGCGGGCACAATTGATGACCCGACTGCCCTTGCGCAGCAAGGCCAACTCCCGCGCCCCGATCAGATTGGTCGTCTCGGCCGTCAACGGCGTGTGAACCGTCAGGAAATCGACGCGCGGCAACAGCGCGTGCAAATCGGAGACGGCCTCAATGCCCAACTGCGCCGCTCGTTCCGGCGTCAGAAACGGGTCGTAGCCCACGACCTTCATATCCAAGCCGGCGGCGCGGCGGGCAACCTCCCGTCCGATCCGACCTAGCCCGACGATGCCCAGCGTCTTTCCTGCCAGCTGGGTGCCCAAGAACTTGGTGCGCTCCCATTTCCCTTGGCGAAGCGAGGCGTCGGCGGCGGGAATGTGCCGCGCCAGGGCCATCAGCAGCGTCACGGTTTGTTCGGCAGTGCTGATCGTGTTGCCTCCGGGCGTGTTCATCACCACGATGCCCTTG
>JANWVS010000590.1 GCA_025056835.1 Gemmataceae bacterium
GGCAAGCTGATTGAACCGTTCCGCATTCATTTGCAACAGTCCGGGCTGGCGTCGCCGCGGTTAGGTTGGTTCAAACGGCTGTTGCTCTTTCACGTGATCCCTTACGCCGGTCGGGTGCGCGCGGCCTTGGCGCCGGCCCGCTTCGCACAATGGACGGGACTCGATTGGCTCGTAAAGCGCTTGGGATTGTTGAAGCTCCTGCCCAGCAGCGTGCGACAACTTCATGACATGTTACCGCCGCTCCGGCGACATTACGGCAGATTCCCGCAAGTGTTGCCGGCCGAGGGACCGCGCCGTGCCCGGGTGGCCTTGTTCACCGGTTGCGCCGCCGACGCTTTTTTCCCGATGACCACCGTCGCCACGGCCCGGGTCTTGCAAAGAAACGGTTGCGAAGTCTGGGTTCCACGCGGCCAAGCCTGTTGCGGCGCCCTGTTCTACCATGCCGCCCAGGCGGATCCGGCCCGCGAATGCGCCCGGCGTAATTTGGAAGTCTTCCGCGCCACGGCCGTCGACGCCATCATCACCAACGCTGCCGGTTGCGGGGCCATGCTTAAGGACTACGGCCATTTGGTGCACGACGCCGCCGCTGCCGAGTTCGCCGCCAAGGTGAAGGATATTAGTGAGTTTCTCGCGGAACTTGGTCCGGTCCGCCCGACGCATACCCTGAGGCTGAAGGCAACGTATCACGACGCTTGCCATCTTTGCCACGGCCAACAAATTCGCAAGCAGCCGCGGCAACTCTTGGAGATGATCCCCGGCCTCACTCTCGTGCCCCTCAACGAAAGCGAAATCTGCTGCGGCGCCGCGGGAAGTTACAACCTTACTCAGCCGGAAATGGCGGAACGTTTGGGTATTCGAAAAGCGAAGAACATCCTTTCCACCGGCGCCGACGCCGTCTTTTCCGGCAACGTCGGTTGCTTGATTCAACTAGGCCGCTATTTGCGTTCCGAAAAGCCTGGGCTGTGGATCGCCCATCCCGTCGACGCTCTTTGGGCGGCTTACGCCGGACTACCGCCAGCAACATCGAACCATTAGGGTGCCAGCCTGGCCAGTCAGAATTCCATGGCACGCAGCCGTTGCGCTCCGCGCCGCAGGGGCACCACGGCCACCAGCAGGCCGAAGACCAGCGCTGTCGCCGTCAGGCACCACGCCCAGGTTGGTACCCCTGCATCGAACGAGGAAGCTTGAGAAGTCACAAGTAAAACGTGAAAAGGCACGGCTCCTACGGTCACGGCCACCAACACGAACACGAGGCCCGCAAGGAGGTTGAGGGTACCTCCGAAACCGATGGCGATTTTCGACGGGTCGGTTTCGCGGAAATTCGGCATCATCGCCCCTAGTCCAACGCTCAGACCGCTCAGCCCCAACGCCGCCGCAGCATCGACCACGGCATGAACCAGGACGATCTGCCACGGCATCCCAAGCATCATGTCACTGAAAATCACGATCATTTCGGTGCCGAGCACGCTGCCCAGGGCGGCGAAGGCAAACTTGCCGAACAGCAGCCGTTGGCGATCGAGCGGCAGCAGGCCGAGGATCCAGAACTTGCGGCCCTCCAGACTCAACAACGGGAAGATGAACCGACCGGTATAAGCACACGTCAGCAACGTCGTTGCCAAGAGAGTCAACAAGCTGATGCCGTTCTTGAAGCCGCCGAGGTCGCGTTCATAGAAGCGACGCATGTTGATGAAGTAAAGCGCTCCTAATCCCATGAAGATGAGGATTTGCGCCCATTGCGCTGGGTCGCGGCGGAACGTGCGGAAATCCTTGACAAACAACAAGCGCGTCTGGACGTCGAGAAAAAATAAGACGCGTTCGCACAGGGCATCCAGGACTTGGCCGCCGTAACGCCGTCGCAGCGTGCCGCCCGTGGCGATGCGGTTCAAACCTCGGCGAAATAGCTTGTTGCCCAGCCACACCGTCAGCAACAGCAGGAATAATCCATTGCTCCAAACCAGGGCCAGGTTCCAGACCATGCGCCTCGTTTCTCCGCGAGCCGCTGCCACCAGTCCTTGGGCCATCCACTGGAACGGCACCAGCCGACCGCCGAAAAACGACAATTCGGCGAACAGATTGTCGAACCATTGTCGGGCCGCGACAGTCGTAGCGGCTTCGCGCAAGCGCAAGGCGCTCCACACGACGAACACGGTTACCGCCGAGGCGATGACCAGAATCAAGACTTGTTTCAAATGCCGCGGCATCCAGTTAACCAAGGCAAGGCATGCCATCGCACCAAGGGAGCCGGGAATCAACACGAAACCGATAAAGAACAGGGGCAGGACGGCGTAAAAAAGCCACGGTGCCCCATCCCCGACCACCAGACCATAGG
>JANWVS010000591.1 GCA_025056835.1 Gemmataceae bacterium
TAGTAAAAGTAGTAAAATCGGCCCGGGTGGTGTATGGCTGAATTTGTCTCACTCGCTCCTTCCCGGAGTCTAGCAAATGCTTCGTCTCGTCCTTGCGTCGGGCCTATGGCTGGGTGTGGCGGCAGCGTTGGTCCCATCGGTTGCCCAAGAACCGGCTCCCCTCGCACCGCGCGACTTCGAACCGCAACTCGATTGGTACGGCGTCTACATCAAAGGTAAAAAAATCGGCTACGCCCGAATGAGCCGCGAGAAGGTCGAGGAAGGTGTTCGCGAGTCGTTCCTGTTGGTCATGAAGCTGGTATCCTTCGGCCAAAAAGCGGAAGTATCGCTGTCACAATCATTGGTTTTCGAAAGTAAACCGCCTTATCGCTTGCTGCGCGTCGATTATCAGCAGAACGCGGGCGACATAGAGGCGACGATCAAGCTGACGCGCCGCGGCGACGGTTTCCAAATCGTCCACCAAGCGGGCGGCGAGACCAAAACCAAGGAGCACGGCCCCATCGACTACTCGTACCGTGATGCAACGACCATCGAGCGCTGGATCCGCAGCGGACCGAAGGTTGGCGCCAAAATCGTCTCGAAGGACTTCCATGTGCAAGAGCTGCGCCTTGATCCCCAAGAGAACACGATCAAGGCGGTCAAGAAGAGCCTCGTTGCCGGCGTGCCGGTCACGTACTACGAAGTCGAAACCGTATCGCCGCAACTAACGCTGCTCTCTCGCATCGACAACCAAGGACGGATGCTGTCAGGCAAGTTCGCCCTCTTTGACATCCAAATGGAATCGGAAAAGGACGCCAAGAACACCGAATTCAGTCAAGACTTGTTTGTCTTGGGAATGGTGAAAATCGACCAGCCGCTGGGCCGTACCTCGGCCGTGCGTGAACTTGTACTCGAAGTCGTGGGCGTCGACGAAGCCATTTTCCCCGACGGGCCCCGCCAAAGCATGGTCCGGCGCGACGGCAAGCAACCGCCCTTGTTGAAGCTCGGCAAGCGCTACGGCAAGGAAAGCAAAGCGACCGCCGTGGAGGTGGAGGAGAATCTCAAGGAGACGCTTGCTTATCCCATCACGCACCCGAAAGTCCAAGCGCTCGCGCGTGAGGCCATCGGCGATGCTCAGACCGCGGCGGAAAAAGTCAAGCGCGTCGTCGCCTTCGTGCACGATTACATCAGCCCTAACCTCACGGCGAGCTTGCCGAACATTCACGATCTTATCCAACGCAAAAAGGGCGACTGCAAATCGTACGCCCTCCTGACGGCCACGCTGCTGCGCGCCGCCGGGGTGCCGGCCCGGGAGGTTTCCGGTCTGCTCTACATCGGCGACGACGGCAAATCGTTCGGCGGCCACGCCTGGAACGAAGCCATCATCGACGGCGTCTGGGTGCCGATCGACGCGTCGATGAACGAAACCGAAATCAACGCCACGCACATCAGCTTCGGCCCACAAGACCGCGCTGCCAAGGGACTGCTGGAATCGATGGGGCGGCTTTCGTTTCGCTTGGTGGAGGTGACGACCGCTCCCTGAACCGGCCAACCGCGCTGAGCAAGCGCGACAGCTAACCAAGTAGATGAAGCACGCTCAGCAGCTGACGAGACGGGTCAGACCCGGCGGTTAAAGGAGTGGTCTCGCGCGCTTCATCAGTTGCACGGTGATTCCCCACGGATCGCGTACAAAGGCCATGACGTCGCCAGCGTCGTTGCTGGTCACCTCGCCGGCAGCGGCCGCCCCTGCCTTCAGCAAGCGCTCGCGGTCTGCCGCCACGTTGTCTGACAAAAAGGCGATGTGAAAAACGAACGGGTCTAAACCTCGATAGTCGGGTATCGGCGCCCGCGGTTGGTGGTACAATTCGAGTACCGTGCGGCCGGCGGCATCGGCAAGGAAGTGCGTGCGCGTCGGCCCGTCGATCTTGCGAACCACGCGCATGCCTAGGTGCCGGCCGTACCATTCGGCCATGCCGATCGGGTCAACGACGTTTAACGCCAGATGTTCGATTGTCACAAAAATCCTCCCCGTTGAATGGACGCGAGGCCGCCAGACGCTCCACAGCGCTCAGGCACCCAACGCGCTCAGGTACACCCCCGCGATCTGGTAGATCGCATAAACCATGAAGGCAGCATAAAGAAACCACAAGCCGAGAGTGAGCAATTTGGCCAGAGTGTTCAGGCGGCGCGTCGCTTCCTCATGCCAGTATTCCGCTTGCTGGGCCATTGCTTCGGGAACGCTGCCCACCTCCTCCGCCGCGGCCACGATGTGGAGAAAGTCGTCCTCGAACAGCTGACTGCGGGCCAGGGCGGTGGTCAACGTGTCGCCGTTTTTCAGGGCGGACGTGAT
>JANWVS010000592.1 GCA_025056835.1 Gemmataceae bacterium
TCCCAGCGGCTGGATCCGGGACACGGCCCAGCAACAGCTGCTCGTTCGCCGCGGACACCAGGACGATGTGGACGTGCGGCCGCAATTACTGGCCTTGGCCAAAGACGCCGCCCAGCCCGTCGTCGGGCGGATTCATGCCATGTGGACGTTGGCCGGCTTGACCGACCAGGCCTTAAGCGAAGAGATTGTGCGGCTCGCGCAAGACCCCGACCCGAGGGTTCAAGTTCAAGCGTTGCGCATCGGCGACGAGTTGGCGCTGTGGTCCAAAGTTCCCGTGCCGGGCAGCGAGGTGGTGGGGCGGTCCCGTGCCCTTGCCCCGCCCGTCCGGCTTCAGCTTGCTTACAGTCTGGGCGCTCGGCCCGACGGCGGCCGAATGCTGGCCGAACTGCTCGCCCACAACCGCGACGATCGCTTCATCACGGCCGCGGTGCTCAGCAGCGTCAACAAGGCTACCTGGCCGGGGTTCTTCAATGAGATCGTTCAGCAAACCGGATTTTCCGAGGGGCTGGTCGCCGCCCTGACACGCTTGGCGACCGTTTACGGCGCACCGTTGGACACCGCCCGTTGGCTCGCCCGGCAGATCGAAACCGATGCCGGCACAGGCCGCTTCGAGCAAATGGCGCGGCTGGCGGCCGTGCTCGACGTGCTGGAACAGAAGCAAACGTCGCTGCGCGCCCTGACGGGCGCCGCCGACACCGCGATGAGCGCGCAAATCGAAAAAGTCTTCGCCGCGGCCCGTGCCGTCGCTGCCGACCCGAAGACCGCTCCGGGCGAAGCGATCTTGGCGATAGCCCTGCTAGGGCGAGGCTTCGACCGGGTCGACGATGACCTTCGGCTGCTGGCGCGATTTCTCACGCCGGTCCAACCTGAAGATGTGCAGATCGCTGCGATTCGCCGTTTAGGCAGTATGGCGAATCCGCACGTGGCCAAGGTGCTGCTGGCGCCGTGGAAAAACTTGACGCCCACCGTGCGTGCCGCGGTCTTGGACGCGCTGTTCAGCCATGTCGAGAGCACACGGGCAATCATCGAGGCCCTCGACCAAGGCCGCCTTCTGCCGCACGAGATCGACACGGTTCGCCGCCACAGGTTGCTGGATCACCGCGATGACGCGATTCGGGCAGCAGCCGAGCGATTGTTGGCAGCCTCGGCCAGCGCCGATCGTCATGCCTTGGTAGATCGTTATCTGAAGGCAATGCCCGAGCGGGGCGACGCAGCCGCCGGTGGCAAACTGTTTGCGAAACTCTGCGCGGCGTGTCATCAGCTTGGCGGCGTCGGCCAACAAGTCGGCCCAGACCTGGCATCGATCGGCGACAAGTCGACGCAGGGCTTGGCGACCGCCATCCTCGACCCCAACCGCGCGGTCGAGGCGCGGTACGTCAATTATCTCGTTACCACAAAGGCTGGTCGCTCCTACAACGGCTTGCTCCTGGCGGAAACGAGCACGACGATTTCGCTTGTCGCCGCCGACGGAACGAAGCACGATTTGTTGCGCCGGGACATCGACGAGCTGGTCAGTACGGGCCGATCGGCCATGCCGGAGGGGTTTGAAAAGGAACTGTCGCCGGCGGCGCTGGCCGATTTGATTGCCTATCTCCGCGGACAAATTGCCCAGCCCAAACGCTTCGACGGCAATCATCCGAGGGTCGTCCAAGCCGACGGCGATGGTTCCATTCGCTTGACCGCGGCGACGGCAGCGATCTACGGCAAAACGCTCGTGTTCGAGGAGAAGTATCAAAACCTGGGTTACTGGTCGAGTACCGACGATCAGGCCGTCTGGACGTTGGAGACCGCCAAAGCGGCACGTTACGAGGTGTGGATCGACTATGCTTGCGAGACCCCGGGCAACCAATTCGCCTTGCAGATCGGTTCCGCGCGGTTAACTCACAAGGTCGCCGGAACGGCGTCGTGGGACCTGTATCGCCAGACGAAAATCGGCGTGGTCCGTTTGGCGGCCGGCCGCCACGACGCCATCCTGCGCCCGGAAGGCGTCATCCACGGGGCGCTGCTCGACCTCAAGGAAATCCGCCTCGTCCCAACCCAAGAGCCTTGACTACCGCGCCCGTGCACAACGACAGCCTTAGGCTCCGTGGCGAAGAAAGCCAAAGCCGCCGACAAAGTGCGCGGAGCTGTGCGGCAAGGCTCGTTACTTCTTCGCTTCCTTTTTGCCCTTGTCGGCAGCTGCCGCGGCTGGCTTGGCTGCTCCTGCTGCTGCGGGGGCCGCACCTTCGGCTCCTTCAGCGGCCTTCTCTTCTTCCTTGGCTTTCTTGGCCTTCTTCGCCGCGATCTTGACGACCTTGACTTTCGGCAAGCCAAAGGGGCTGCCGTCTT
>JANWVS010000593.1 GCA_025056835.1 Gemmataceae bacterium
CGTGGACCGACACCAGATCGCCGTGCCGAACCTCGGTCAACGGCTGCGCGGAACTCAGCTCCAGACGGCCGCCGTAGGTGTCAATGGTGTCGGGCGTGGCATAGTGGATGATGTACGTGCCGCCACGGACCTCGATTTGGCCGGTGATCCAACTGTAATCGCCCGGCTGTCCAACCTTGTCAACAAACCGTGGACTGATGGCGCTGCTGCCGGCGTCCGGGCTTGGCGCGGCGGAAGCGGGAGCGGTGGCCGACGCCGTTACCAGGCCGCGCCCGCTGCTGCCGGCGGGTCGGAAGGAAAGCGGTTCGACTTCGATTTGCAGCGGCTTGTCGCCAGCCGGGGCGGTCGGAGCCGAAGGCAACGGCGCGGCGGCATCGGGCGTCGTGATCTTCGGCAACGGCGCCGGCGCGGCCAACGGCGGCTCGTTGGTCGTCGGCAAACGCCGATGATACTCGATGCCCGACGCAGACGGCGCCGCCACGGGACCGGTGCCGCCCGGAGCCGGATCAATACGGATCATCGGCGCTCCGTAGCGCCCGCTCGAATAATTGTCGTTGCGATTGAACCATCCCTTGATACGGCCGAGAATCGGGCGGTTGTCGATCCAGCTCGGCTCCTGGATTGGTCCGCGATATGGCTCGGAGACAGCGACCGGCCCGTTGGGAGTGGAGACCACGGTCGTCGGAGCGCCCGACGTGATACTTCCCGCGCCCGGACCGCCGCTCCGCCAGGACCACCACGAAGTCGTGCGCGTTTCGTTGACGAATTCTGGTTGGGCCACCACCGGTCCGGACGTCGCCTTCTGGCACGTACAGTTTCTCGCTGGATGCGTTTCCACCACGACGGGCGCTTGACCCATCACCAGGGCAGCAGTGAACAGTTGAATCGTCGGACCCACGAGCGGCCTCCTTCCATCAGGGACATCAGATCATGAGATAATTTCGGCGTCGGCGTCGTGCGGTCTGTTTCGCCGATTACCGTCCGCGTCTTTGCAACAGCGCTGTCGGTCCCTAGAGTCGGCACGCTTTGCCGGAATCTCCCAATTGCTTGGAACCGGCGGGCGGGACTGATAAACTGACGATTGCGGCGGCGCGCAAAGCATGCCTTGGGGCGGCGCCGGCAAGACCATGACCCCTGTGGAAGCAACATCGATGACCACCCCCGCCGTGTCGTTGAGTCACTTCGCCCGTGGTTTGTCCACGGAGACCGCCTTTGATGTTCTCGCCGTCGCCAAGCGGCTGAAAGCCCAAGGTAAGGATGTCATTGAGCTGCAAATCGGCGACAGTCCCTTCAACAGCACCCGCGCCGCTTTGGAGGCCGGCGTCCGGGCGATCCAGCAGAACCAGACCCATTACTGTCCGTCGTTGGGTCTGCCGAGCTTTCGCGAAGCGGTGGCGGCCAATTACCGGAAGGAGTACGGCGTCGACATCACTGCGGACAACGTCGTCGTCGGCCCCGGCGCCAAGGTCTTTGAGCAGTTTTTCTGCGAAGCGTTCGTCGACCCCGGCGATGCCGTGCTGGTCTTCAGTCCCCATTTTCCGACCTACGGCCCCAACATCGAACGTCGCGGCGGCCGCATGGTCGTCTCGGCCCTCAAGCAAGAACGCCAGTTTCGACCCAACCTCGACGACGTGGAACGCTTCGTCACGAGCGAACCCCGGGCCAAGGCGATTTTCCTGAATTCGCCCCACAATCCGACCGGCGGTGTCGCCACGGCCGACGATCTCAAGGCGCTGGCCGACCTCGTTCGCGGCAGGAACATCGCCATCTTCAGCGACGAGCCGTACAACCACATGGTCTGGCAAGGTCACCACCATCCCCTGCTGGCCCAAGGCGGCATCTTGGACCAGGTCGTCGCCTGCTACACCTTCAGCAAGTCGTACAGCATGTCGGGATGGCGCTTGGGCTACGCCATTTCCAGTCCGCGCATCGTCGACGCCATCGGCAAAATGATCAACACGGCCTTGTCGTGTGTGCCGCCGATCGTGCAGCTCGCGGGGGAAGCGGCCCTGAACCATGACGCGCGCGAACGCGATGAAGTCATGCAGCGGTTCAAGGAGAAGGTCGAGTTGCTGGTGGCGGCGCTGCGCCGGGTCGACGGCGTTACCGTGCTGATGCCGGCGGGCACGTTTTATGTCTTTCCCAACGTCGCTCCGATCTGCCGGCGGTTGGGCATCACCTCCCACGGCCTGGCGATGTATCTGCTGGAGGCCGCCGACGACGCCCTGGGAGTCGCCTGCCTGGGCGGCGAATGTTTCGGTCCGGCTGGCCAGGGATTTTTGCGCTTCAGCTGCGCCGAACCCGACGACCGCTTGGCGCAAGCGG
>JANWVS010000594.1 GCA_025056835.1 Gemmataceae bacterium
GCCGAAGAGTACAAGCAGTTCCAAAAGTCGAGCAAGGGGCGATTCGGCGGCATCGGTATCCGGATCGGCGTGGATCCACGCACCGGATTGATCCAGGTGGAAAGCCCCATGGTCGGCACTCCCGCCTACGAGGCCGGCATCCTGGCGGGCGACTTGATCGTCAAGGTGGATGGTCAATCGACCGAGAATATGCCGCTCAAAAAAGTCGTCGAAATGATCCAGGGAGAACCGGGCACGAAGGTGAAACTCGGCGTGCTGCACGAAGGGGCCAAGGAACCGGTCGAGCTGGAAATCACGCGGGCGGAGATTCACATCGACAGCGTCTTGGGCGACACACGGCAGAAAGACAACGTCAAGGAGTGGGATTTCTGGGTCGATCCCGAGGCGAAGATCGCCTACGTTCGCGTAACGGCCTTTACCGAAACCACCGTGGCCGAGCTGACTCGGGTTGTCGATGGGCTTCAAAAGGCGGGCATGAAGGGGCTGGTGCTCGACTTGCGGAACAATCCCGGCGGCTTGCTCAAGGCGGCCGTGGAGGTCAGTTCCCTCTTTTTGCCCGAAGGCAAGAACATCGTCACCACCAAGGGCCGCGGACCGGACAATCAGGAAATCCACAATGCCCGCCGGCCCAGCGGCGCTCCGCCGCCCGGTTCTTACCCGATCGCGATCCTGCTCAATCGCTGGAGCGCCAGTGCCAGCGAGATCGTCGCTGCTGCCTTGCAGGACCATTTTCGTGCCGTCGTTGTCGGCGAGCGCAGCTATGGCAAAGGGAGCGTACAGAACGTCATCGCCATGGAAGGCGGCACCAGCGCTCTGAAATTGACGACCGCAAGCTACTGGCGACCGAGCGGCAAGAACATCCATCGCTTTCCCGACAGCAAGGACGAAGACGACTGGGGGGTCAAGCCCAACAAGGGGCTGGAGGTCAAGCTCACGCCCGAGGAGCAGATCAACTACTTCAAGTGGCGCCGCGAGCGCGACATAGTCCGCCGCCACGGCGAACGCCCCCGCCACGCTGACGACGACAAGCTCAAGGATTTTCGCGACCGGGTGCTCGACGTCGCCGTGGAATACCTACGCAACGAAATCAAGAATGCCCAGCCCGCGCCGGCGCCGACGTCGGCGCGAGCCGAACGCGAGTTCCACCTGCCCCAGGTCGATGATTCCCAGCGGCGCGTGGCGGTGCGCCCCACACCCTAGGTAGATCGTTCCTGGAGCGGTTCCTTGAGAGCGGTTCCTTGACCGACTGACCAAAGGAAGCCGTCAGCCGTCCGCCGAGGTGTTCCGCCTGAAAGCTGAGGGTCCGGTACGGCATCCCCCAGGCTGCGATTAAGTCGTCGGCCGAGGTAAAAGGGCGATGGGGCAGCCGCATCGCCGCGGGGCGTCGAGATGGTCGGCAACCAGGATCCAGGGACGC
Source organism: Gemmataceae bacterium (assembly GCA_025056835.1). Classification (GTDB taxonomy): domain Bacteria; phylum Planctomycetota; class Planctomycetia; order Gemmatales; family Gemmataceae; genus JANWVS01. The sequence goes on from JANWVS010000594.1 coordinate 1,418, forward strand.
ATCGCGACGATAGTGACAGCCATATGTCATTCGACCACGGCACGGCTGCGGCCGTTATAATATCCGCATGTCCGCCGCTGGACGAGGCGCCGCGCCTCATTTTCTGCTCACCAACGACGACGGCATCGATGCACCGGGTCTGGCCGCGCTGGCGGAGGCCGCTGCCGAATTGGGCCCGTGTTCCTGGGTCGCCCCGCGGCTGGTGCAATCGGGGTGCAGCCACCGGGTGACGACCGAGGGGCCGTTGCGCGTCCAACAGCACGGCGAACGGCGCTGGGCCGTCGATGGCACGCCGGCGGATTGCGTCCGTCTGGGGCTTTCCCGCTTGACGCAAGGGGTGACCTGGGTGCTGTCGGGCATCAATCACGGCGGCAACCTCGGGGCCGACGTCCACCATTCCGGCACCGTCGCTGCCGCTCGTGAAGCCGCGTTGCACGGCCTTCCCGGCATCGCCGTGTCGCAGTATCGCCGCCGCGGGGCCGCCATCGATTGGCGACGGGCCGTTGCCTGGCTCCGACCGCTGTTGCGCGACTTGCTCAACCGCCCCTGGAAGCCCGGCACGTTCTGGAACATCAACCTCCCTCATTTGTTGGAGCCGGCGCACGAGCCGAACATCGTCTTCTGTCCGCTCGACCTCAATCCGCTGCCGCTGAGTTATTCCGAAGCGGATGGGCAGCTTCTTTACAGCGGCAACTACCACGAACGCGCGCGGCAAGCAGGCAGTGATGTCGACGTTTGCTTTCAAGGGGGCATTGCCGTCACGCTCCTCAGCGTTGTCTGAACTGCGGCAGACCGGTCCAAGAGACTTATCGAGGAAAGATCGTGAACTTTCGCCGTCGCGGCAAACAAGGCGGAACCGGCAAGGTTGCGGAAGGCGCTGGCCGTCGACGCTCAGGAAACATTG
>JANWVS010000595.1 GCA_025056835.1 Gemmataceae bacterium
CTGCGGTCGCGGGCGACGGCTTACCGCCCGTTTTCGGCCCCTCGTAGAGGTACTTACCGGCACATTGTTCGCACAGGTGCAGCTCATCGAACTGCCCAACTCCAAGAACCTCGGTAATGTGCAGCGTCGCCGGGTTCGGGCATTTCTGGCACTTGTACATCGCAGTGCATCCCAAGCAGGCGGTTCCTTGGCTTCTAGCGCCATTCTAACAGGGGGTCCGGGCGTGTCAAGCAACCCCGCCGCAGCACTGCCGGTCTACAACAGATAGAGGTCGATGGCCTGGGAAATCGCCCGCCAGACCCACCAAGCCGCCGGTTCGTAGCGATTGTGGATCTTGACTTGGGCCAGCATGCCGGTGCAAATTGCCTCGTCGGGGTCTTCGAAATCGACGGCGATGAGATAAATCTGCGCCTGCGGCAGCAGCTTGGAAGGATCCGCGGACGGCCGCACGGCCACTGGACCGCCGCCGCGCGTGGTCAAGGCGACGTAAGCGGGCGGGATCTCCTGGGCGTGTTGCCGCGGCAAGTCGGGGTTGACGCTCCCCGTCCAGGTTTTTGAGCCGCGCCCTTGTACGCGAATCGTCACCGGCAGCGGCTTGCCTTCCGCCTGGCGATGCTTGAGGTTCTTGGCGATCAAATCGAAGTCGGCCGACTCCACCGGCACCAAGACGCGCAACTTGGCGCGGTCGCCGATGCTGCACAGCGGCTGATTGACTTCGTGGTCCCAGCGCTTGCCGATTTCCTCCAACGGCGGCACACCGTTGACGTAACCGCTACGCGGCGCCACCACGATCAGCCGCTCCATTTCCTTTTCGAGCAACTCCAAGGCCCGTTGCGCCTTGTCGCGCTCGCCTTCGGCCTGCGCCCGCGCCGACAGCAGCGCTTGCTTCTCACGCGGATCGCGTGTTTCGGCGATCCGCTGCGTGTAGACCTCAACCAGCTTGCGCTTCAATTGCACTTCCGAACGAAGACCGATGCGCTGTACTTCCTTCTCCGGGCTGACAAACTCGGCCAACACCCGGCCGGCAACAACTTTCTCCCCCTCCTTGACGTGAATCTTTTTCAAGATCGCGCCCGGCACGGCCACATGCACCGGTTCCATGTCATGCGGCTGATAAAGCACCAGACCCGGTGACCGCACCCGCGTCACCGGCAAGGGCACGATAAAGAATGCCAACAGCAGCCCGGCCAGCACGGCACCACTCACCATGACGCGCGGTGTTTTCATGTCCGGCAGTCTCCCGCGTTTACGAAGGTTGCGAATCAAGCGATACAACGGCCAACCGATCATCGATCCCAGCGAGAACAGCGCCAAGAAGACGCTGATGACTTCCAATTTGTAGGGCCGCAGAAAAGTCGCCATGAAATAGAGAATGACGAAGGTGATGACCCAGCGGTAAATCCAACTGACGATCGCGTAGATGACGAACAAGACGCGCCGCCACGGTTCCATGTACGGCTCGGGCTGCACCTCGATCCCCAGGCAATGCTCCATCACCAGCCGCTGCAAGTAGCGATTCGACCGATCGCGGAGATTGGGGATTTCCAACCAATCGGCCAGGACGTAGTAACCGTCGTAGCGCATCAAGGGGTTACCGTTGAACAACACCGTGCTGACGCTACAGACGATCATGAGGCTCAGACACAAGTTGTTCAGGAACGGGGCGCCCGGCGTGTTCCACCACACGAAGGTAGCCATGGCTGCGATGAGCAGTTCGACATAGATCCCGGCGCCGCCGATGATGATCCGATGCCATTTGTTCGGCATGGTCCAGGCGTCGGAGACATTGCAGTACATGGCCGGCGAGAAAACGAGAAAGAGAAACCCCATCTCATGCACTTCGCCGCCAAAGGCCTTGCACGACAAGCCGTGGCCGAATTCATGAATGACCTTGACCACCCCCAGCGCTGCCCAAAGATACACGATCGTCTTGAAGCTGAAAAACTCGTGATACGAGGGCAGCCGACTGTAAAAGACATCGAAGTGCGTCATCACCAGGCCGAGGGCGGCCAACATCGCCAGACCGCTCAAGACCAAAAAGCCAAGGGTCTTGACGATGAGCCGCACCGCCAGCCACGGTCCCCAGCCGTAAAGGGCCAAGCCCCAGAAGAAAGAATGAACCGGATCGGTGGCGGCGATGCGGCCGCTCGCAGTGCCGGCGACCAGCAAGCCGGCTGCCACGACCATGAAAATCGTCAGTGCATAAAAAGCGCGAATCTCAAGCTTTCGCAGCCACGGCACCAACGTGTGGATCATCCATGTCAGCAACCGGTCGGGGTCGAAGACCGGAATTTTGATGTAAAGAATGTTGGTGAAGGTC
>JANWVS010000596.1 GCA_025056835.1 Gemmataceae bacterium
CATCGTGGGATCGCGACACCACTGTGTCACTTCCGGCGGTGTGTTGAGCGGTGAACGCTCCCAAGCGATGGCCGGCACGAGCCAGACGTTGCCGGCCAGCAGCATCGCATACGTCGCCGCCGCCGTTACCCCCGGCCACGGCGAACGCCGCCAACCGCCGCGCGCCAGATAAGCGCCCAGCGCCAGGCAAGCCGGCGGCACGGCTGGCAGAACATACGTCGGCAATTTGCTCCCGGAGAGCGAGAAGAACAAGACGCACCAACCGGCAGCCAGCAACAGGTAGCTGACCGCCGGACAGCGTTGTCGCGCCGTGTCCTCGCGCCCCGACAGCAGCCATCGCATGCCCGGAACCAGCAGGAGAGTCAATGGCAGCAAGCCGCCGAGCAGGATCGGCAGGTAGTACCACACTGGTCGAATGTGGTCGAACGGTTGCAGGAAGCGTAAGACATTGTGCTTCCAGAAGAAGTAGCCGCCGAATTCTGGCTCGCGAACCAGGATGGCAAGATACCACGGCGCGCTGACGGCCAGGATGATCCCGGCAAAACCGCCCCAACCACGCCAGCCGATCGCTGCCACGGCACCACCGAGCCAGCGCTGCGCCGCCAACGGCGGAATGAGTAAGACCACGGCGATCGGCCCCTTGGTGAGCACGCCCAAGCCGCTGGCCGCCGCCGCCAGTACCCACCATCCGCGATGCAAACGCGGTGTCTGCACCGCCAAAAAGGCCGACAAAAGCGCCGCCGTCACCCACAACGCCAAAAGACCGTCGAGCACCAGCAAGCGACCCATGCCGATAAAAGCCGGCGCAATGAGCAAGGCTACGGCGCCCCGGAACGCGGCGCGGTCGCCGACCAACCGGCGCCCGAGACCGTAGACAAGTAACACCGTCCCTTGCACCGCCAGGGCGGGCACCAAGCGTGCCGACCAATCGGCAACACCGAAGACCGCATAAGCCAAGAGCACGGCCCAATAGAACAGCGGCGGCTTGTCGAGATACGGCTCACCTTGCAGCGTCGGTACGATCCAGTCGCCGCGACTCAGCATTTCGAAGGGAATCTGGGCGTAACGGCCTTCGTCCGGCTCGAATAGGGGAAAGTTCAGCCACGGCAGCAACAACACGCTCGAAAGGAACACGAGCAACCAAAACGACCGCCAGCTCCAGCTCGTCGTTCCTTGCCAGCGGCCCGGAAACAACACGCGCCGCCATAGAAGCGGCAGCCAACCGAGAATGTTCGCCGGTTGAAGCGCCCTGAGCTCACCAAGCGGCGGCAACCTGCGAACGTCGGCCGCGTTGCGCGGCAACGTCGCTTCAAACCTCTTGGGCTCTAGCCTGATTTCCGCCAGCGGCATCGGCCTCGCCTCCCTGTGCGACGCCAAAGTGCCACAAAGCCGTCGGCCGGGTCAACCCGATTTCCGCCCGGGCTTGGCGGCGTCGCCAGCCGTTTGCCGTCGTTTAGCCGACTTTCCGTAGTTCCGCGATTTTCCTAGGTTGTGAGTTGCCGGCGCAGTCCCAAGATGACAAGATTGTGTATCCAGGCCATACAGTCGAGGTAGGCAATGAGTTACGGCCGTAGTGGAGCAATCGTGCTGGTTATCGGACTCATGGCCTCCGTAGGGGCCGGTGGTGACAGGCAGTCCCCTTTCAAGCTCAGCCCCGACGAACAAAAGCTGCTTGAACTGACCAACGCGGAGCGGGCGAAGCACGATTTGCCGCCGTTGAAAGTTCATCCGGCGTTGCTGGCGGCAGCCCGCGACCATGCCCGCAACATGGCCAAGCAACAGCGGCTCAGCCACGACCTCGACGGCAAATCTCCGATCGGCCGCCTCAGCGACGTGAAGTATGATTACCAGCGCGCTGGTGAAAACATCGCTGTCAAGAGCGGGCCGACCGACCCGGCGGAGATTGTTCGGCTATGGATGGAATCTCCCGGGCACCGGGCCAATATCCTCAACGAAGGTTATCGCGAAATCGGCGTGGGTATCGCGCGCTGTGCCGACGGCAACCTGTACTACGCGCAAGTTTTCGGCACTCGCGCGGAGTGACCAGGCTTCAAGTCAGGCCGATCGCGGCCAAAAGTTGCGGCGACAGCACCCACGGCCGGCGCGGAATGGTGTCGAGACGGAATCGGGCCAACAGGTCGCGGACGTTCATCGGTTCGATGCGGTCGAGCCAGCCGCAAGACCAAGCCAACAGCCCCAGCAGCGCTTCCGGAGCAACGCCGGCCGCCCGCAAGGCAGCCAAGCGCGTGTCGCCGTGACGTTTGGCCAGGCGCCGGCCATCGGGGCCGACAACCAACGGCACGTGG
>JANWVS010000597.1 GCA_025056835.1 Gemmataceae bacterium
TCGGCCGTCCGCTCCGGATCGAGGTGCAATTGCACCAGCGCCAGTCCCTTTTCCACTTGCTGCGTCAGTAACATGCCGGCGGGCAGGTCCTGGGAGCGGCCGGCGGTCCAGCGGGCCAGGCTGGCGTAAAAATCGCCCACGTCTTGCCACCGAGCCATGGCCCCGGTGTATTTGCCGTCCACTTCCCCGGTATAGCAGAGCACTCGGCCGACGCCGACCTGCCACGCCGCGACGACCGGTGCCTGGTACTCGTCGACTGTCACCGTCGCCAGATTGGCGTTGGGCCGGAGGTAGCAGAGGTTGTAGCCGCCCAGCTCCGGCGGAGTGAAGTCGCGACCGGCGAGGGCGAGCAGCCCCGGCAAGGTTTTGATCGGCGTCGGCTCGTCGATAAACGAGTTGCGGGCCACGACGAAAGTGTCCTGGGCAAACAAGCGCGGCAGGTCCTCGGCCCGGTCGCTGAAATAACACCGCCCGCCGCCGCGCGCCGCGATGTCTTGGAGCAGCGGTCCGTCTGGATCGGTCTCCTTACCCAGGCCGATGACGCTCACCGTGATGTTCTCGTCGCGGAACTTTTGGAGCAGTTCCTTGTAATTGCCCGGCTGCTCAGCATCGGCGGCGTCGGCGAAGAGAATGAGGTGGCGCGTGCCCGCCTTGGCGCGCTGGAGCATTTTGTACGACGCGTGAAGGGCCACGTCGATGAAAATGCCGCCGCCCATCGAATTGATCCGCAAGATCTTGTCGCGAATCGGCCCCTTGTTGCCCACCGGACTCAGGTCATGGACGACGTGCGGTTCGGTGTCCACGGCCAGCACGCCCAGTTCGTCGGCGGGGCTGATCAGATCGAGTACTTGCACGGTCCCCAGGTTGGCCAAGTCCATTTTCACGCGGCCGCCGCCGGCTGGCACTGCCATGCTCCCGGAGCGGTCGAGGGCGACCACGATCGCGATTGACAACTTGCGGTGTTCTTGCCGCAGTTCCATCGACACCGGCATGATCGGTTCGAGAGGCGACTTGAAATATCCTCCCGGTCCGTAAGCGCTGCGGCCGCCGGTGAACATCAGGCCGGCGCCGGTCTCCTTGACCCATGCCGCCAGGGTCTCCATGGCGGTGGCGCCCAGACTCTCCGCTGGAACATTTTCCAGGATCACGCCGGAGTACTTGGACAGCTCTTCGAGCGTCCAGCGGCATTGGCCGGCAATGACCGGTTGGACCTTGAGGCCGCCCCGTGCCAAGAGGCTGGCAAAACCCGACGACGGCGTCGAAGCGACGACCAACAGCGGCCGCGGACCATGAACGCCAACCAGGAACTTTGCGACGTTGTTCTCCGGGACGGCGTCGTGGTCGTTGACGGCAACGGCCAGGGAATAGGCTTGCACTCCCGGCGCACCGGCCTGGTCGCGGAAGGTGAGCCGATTCAGACCGGGTTCGAGCAGGCGGGCGCCGTTGCTCAGCCGCTTATCGCCGCGGCGTAACTCAAAAGTCATCTCTTGCCGCGCCGGCGCGTGGATCCACGCCGTGATCAGAAACGACTCGCCGGGAGCGACGGCGTTGGGTACGTCAAGGCGGGCGATGGCCACGTCGCCGGTCCAAGGTCGGTGCAGGTGGCGATAGTCGATCGCGATGCCGCGCGACGCTGCCCGGGCCGCGACGGCGCTTGGTTCGCGTCCGGTCCATTGCCCATCGCTCAGCACCAGCAATCGCCCCGGCGCTCCCTGGGGAATCAGGCTCAGGCCCATTTCCAGAGCGTCGGCGAGGTTGGAAGCATCCCGGCCAACGTCGTGCACAAAGCCGGCAAACTTCGCCTCCGCTTGCGGCCCCATTTCGACCGCCGCCGACCGACCAAAGGCGACCACGGCCAGCCGATCGTCCGGTCCTTGCGAGTTGGCCAAGACCGCCACGGCATCCCGTTGCGACCCTTCCGCCTCATGGGGCATCGACCAGCTGCGATCGGCGATCACGACCACGGTGCTCGCTCGGGCCGGTAGACGCACCGTCAGTCCAGCCAAGGCCAACACCGTCAGCAGCAGCGTGGCCGCACGTAGTCCCGTCAGCCAGCGCGTCCGAAACCCCCACATCGCCAGCGACGCCGCTAGCGGTACGGCGAGCAATAGATAAATCGGCTGGGAAAAAACCATGGCTTGGTCAATTGTCGCCTTGATCGGCTCTCTCCGGTGCGAAGTTAAAGACCGCGGCAGCAATCGCCAGGCCGACCACGGCAACGACGACCAGCGAAAGACCACCGAAGCCGCCGAACATTGTCGATTTCTCCTAGCTGTTGCTCCGCGCTGCCAGCGCCATGTGC
>JANWVS010000598.1 GCA_025056835.1 Gemmataceae bacterium
ATGGACAACTTATGCTGACTTATGGTATGTGCATGATAATAAGGTGAAATCATTTGTTGATGCAGTTTTAAGTGGTGAATTCAAGAAGCTGGGATTTCTAACTTTGGAGCACTTTCTCAAGTTTCTTGAATCACCGTTTTGTAATATGAGCTATGGCTTAGAGGCCGCACCGGCGGAACGCAGAAAGTTAATTCAACGACAACGAGAGGAATTCCTGGAAAGAGCGGATAAGGCAAACACAACACGCAGTAAAGAGCTTCTTATTTCGGTCATTCGACGGCAAGCCTCAATGCGGAAAAAGTAGTAAAAGCTATAAGGCGGAAGACACTGCCACGGCGAAGTTCACTGGGTCGTTCCCCGTCGAGGCTCGGCCCAGCCGCCTCATGCAACGTCCAGCGTTTTCTCTTGGTAATCGCTTGGGCTTTGGTGCTTTTCAACTCTACCATGTCTCGTATTCAAGCGGCCGAGATGGGGCGAAGCTCCACCTACGCGGTGATTGACATATCCCTCGTAGGTCCGCAGCAAACCGCCGAGGATACCCCCGCGCGGACGCTCGACTTTTGGTCACCTTCCTCCACGAGATCGGCCAACGTGAGCGCAGGGTACATTGGTTCTGGGATGGCGACGGCAAGGGGGACCGGGAGGGCAACGTATCCAAGGTGCGCATTTGCCCCACGAAACCGGGACGGTGGGAGCTGGCAAAAGTCGATTCCAACAGCAGACACCTCGACGGCCGACGGCAAGGGGACCACAGCACGGCGATGGAGGCGCGGGGTCCCATCAACGCCAGCGACCCAGTACCCCGCTGCTGCGTGGAAACCGGTGCAGCCCGTTCGATAAATAACGACTTGCGGCGCACTCGAACGGCCTAGGCCCACTGACCTGTCGCCTGAAAGTTCTCTCGACACGTTTCGCTGATTTTCTTATCCTACGGCCGGTTTCGATCGTCACGGAGGACGCCATGGCCGAGGAAAAAGCCACTTCAACTAAAGTTGCCGGCTCATTCAAGGCCTTGCTCACCAGCGTTGTCGGCTTGGTTTCGGGCGCCGTGCTGATGTATTTGACGCCGTTGGTTAACAACGTGGTCAAGCCCGCCAAGCCGATGCCCAATTTCGCCCATCAAGCGAGCGGTCTGACGGTGGTTTTCAACAATCGCTCCAGCGGCGGCGTGAGCGGTTGGTGGGACTTCGGCGATGGCTCGGCCCTCGAGCCGTACGAACCGGGCAGAGACACCGTGACCCACGTTTTTCCCCGGCCCGGAACCTACAACGTTCGCTTGAAGCTGCAAAATCTGCTGGGTGAAGAGGCCGAACGTGTCGTCGCCGTAAGTCTCGACACTGCCTCGGCCGTGCCGCAACCGATCATCGAGACCTTTGCAGTCGTGCCGTTGACGCCGGGGGAACGGGCGCCGGCCACTTACAAAATCATCAGCCAAGTGAAGAACGCCAAATTAGTCGCTTGGGCGATCGGTGATGCGCCGTTGAAGACGGAAACCAATCCTCCTCCGGAAAAGTACGTCACGATCGAGGAACCCGGCCCGTGCGTGCTCCGCTTGGTCGCATTCAATGGCGAATACGTGGCCGAAAAATCGAAGCAGGTCTGGGTCGACGCGAACTACGGTGCTAAATTGACGGCGTTGCTGAAAGTGGTCTACGACGGCGTGGCCACGGAGCAAAAACAAGAAAAACAGACACTGGTGCTGGCGTGGGAACCCAAACACCAAGGTCCGGTGTGCCCGGTGAGCCGCGAACTGACGGTGGCGCCGGGATGGATCATCACGGATGCGAAGTACGAGCCTCCGCCGCGCGAGGTGGTTCAAAACATTCAACCGGAACTGTCTGCCGATCGGACGAGATTGCGGATGTCCGGCGAGCTGCTGCGACCCAAGAGCATGACGAGTAAGAATGTGCCGCCGCCCCAAGTGCCGGTGCATCTGGACTTGGTGTTGACCCGGCGCTCCGCCAAGCTGAGTAAGACATCGGATCCGGTCTTGGTCGAGGTTGCGGTGCCGGGAACCACGATGTTGCCTTTGCCGCCGCCGCCGGTCGGGTTTGACGTGCAAGCCCGCCGAATCGTTCTTGAATTGCGCGATGGTGAACAGTTGTTGTGGCAAGGGCCGGGACTACCGAATGGCGCCCAAGTGACGATCCGCAATCGCTCGATGCGCTTGACAGCCAACGAACTCAGCGGACAGCTTAGGCTGGAGGTCACGGATCCGAAAGTCGCCACGCCGGTTTCGTTGCCTGGCCGCTAAAAACAGAGCCATCCCGTGCCGGAATGGTGGGATGCTTGAGTTA
>JANWVS010000599.1 GCA_025056835.1 Gemmataceae bacterium
GGCACGGGGAATTGACGGTCAAGCCGTTGCAAGAGTGGTTTGCCTGAGATCGGCTCGGTGCCAACGAAGCCGGGCAGTTGGACTTGGCTCAGGTCAGGCGGCGCGACGGAAAGAGAGTTGTCGTTTTTCTCGCGTCGGGGTGGACGATCAATGCCCCCGGGGAGAAGGATCGATCGCACTCCCAAGGGCTTAGCCGGGGACGAGACCGAGGGCAGAGCGAAGTCGCTGAATTTGCTCGGCCATGGGCCGCGGCGGTTGGGGGGTTTTCTGGCCGCGGCGGCCTTCGATGGATAGCCAGATCAGCACCGGTCCCGGTCCGCTCAACGCCTCGGCGGCGCCCGCACGCCACGATTCGGCGGTGGCGAAGTGGTAGGTCCGTTGAATTCCCGCAGCACGGGCCAAGGCCGCAAAATCGACGCGGCCGGCGCCAGGCGTCGGTTGCCCTCCGGTCACTTCGTATAAACCGTTGTCCAGGACTACCAGGTAAAGGTCGGCGGGGTGGGCGGCGAGAGTCGCCAGGCAACCCAGATTCATCAGCAAGCTGCCGTCGCCGCTGACAACGACGACGCCATGGCGATTTTGGGCTAAGGCCAGGCCCAAGCCGAGGCTGGCGCCATGCCCCATCGCAGAGGGCATGTAAGCAAAATCGAGCGGCTGATCGGAGAACTCAGGCCAAATGCCGACGGCTCCCATGGTCGTGATGACAATGTGAGTGCCGCGGTGCTGCGCCAGGATTTCCAGGGCTTGGCGCTGGGTCATGGCCATGGCTTCACTCGGCGATGAGTACGGCAGCGGCGCGGGCCTCGGCCTGAGCCGAGCGATAGGCCCGGGCGAGGTCCTCCGGTGCATGGCGGCGGTCTAGCAGCGTGTAGGGCAGTCGCCAAGCTTGCAGGAACGGTTCGATGAACACCGGGCACGAATCGGTGCTTGTGCCTTGTTGATGAGCATACCAGCTGCGGACGCCGACGATCAGGAACAAGGGCAATTTGAGGTCATGGACGACGTTGCGCAGGGCATCGCCCGCTTCAAACAAGCCGGTGCACTGCATGACAACCACCGGTTTCTTGCCGCCGAGCATGAGTCCCGCAGCGATAGCGATGGCTTCTCCCTCGCGGCAGACACGAATCAGCGGCAAGCCGTCGGGCGCGGTCAGGGCTGGCTCCCACGTGCCCAATTCACTGTCGGGCAACCAGATGACGTGGGTGACACCACACTCTTTCAAGGCCGCGACAACCTCCCGACCGTCGAGCATGGTTCTGCCTACAAAAAAAGACCCGCCGGCGAACCTCGGCGGGTCGCTGGATTCAACGTGTCGTTTATCCTTTGTGTGCCTTGTGGCACGCGGCGCAGTTGGCGGCAGCACCGAGGGCTTTTCCGGCCTTTTCGTCGCCGGCGGCGATCTTCTTGGCGGCGTCCAACAAGGCCCCGGTTCGTTTCTTCCAATCCTTCAGGTCGCCCTTGGGTGGTTCGTTCTGGCTCAACGACGTGAAGAGCTCCACCAATTCCTTCTTCTCAGCCTCGGTCGCCTCGCCGCTGGCGCACTTCTTGCAGAGGCCGCCCTTCATCGCCTTGGCCATGACCTCCGCAATGGTGTGCTTGGGTTTTCCGTCGCCCGCCTTGTTCTCGCCCAAAACGAGCACCAAACTCAGCGCAGCAACCACTCCGGCAAACAGATACTTCATACCGTGACCCCACCTCTTGAAAAGACCCCACAAGGGCCGTCCCGCCCTTCCCGACTTCCAAGGCTGACGACCATCGTCGCCTTTTCGGGAAGGACAAAGCCATTTTCTAACGACGCCGACAACTACCGACAAGCGGCAAGTTGTCGGATCGTTGAAATAGACCTTGTCGCTTCATTGGACCCGTCAGCTGACGCAACTATTCAGCAAAAGAGGAAATTATATGGTTCTCTACGAACGGACAGGCCGCACAGTCGCCTCAGTTTGCCAACGGCAAGAGGGCGACTTCGCGGAATTCGACCGCCGAGCCGTGGTTTTGCAGACCGATCCTGCCGTGCCGCGGGCGTTTGTCGAGGTCGGGAACCTTTTTCATGTCAGCATCGACGACTTTTTCACCGTTGTAAATGACGACGACCTGGTCGCCCTTGCATGTGATCTCAAAGGTGTTCCACTGCCAGGGTTTATACATCGGCTTGCTTCTTGGAAAAAAGTGATAGAGAGAGCCGGAATACTGATAGGGCTTGAGTTTGCTGTAGGCGGGGCCGTCGTCATCGAGGATTTGGATTTCCATGGCATAACTCGATGGCGAGTCGTTGGTCTTGACGTCCGGTAC
>JANWVS010000059.1 GCA_025056835.1 Gemmataceae bacterium
CGACTTTTTCAAGCAAATCGACTATCGGCGCGATCCGGCCACGAAGCTCAGCGACCAACAACGCTCGTGGCTCGCCGCCCGCCTGATTGAGCAGAAGCTGCGCGATCCTTCCTAGCTGCTTCTCCGCCCTCTCGATGACAGGTCCTATTGGCGATGAGAGGTCCTATCGGCGCGGAACGACGGGCGGGATTTGCTCGACGGATGCCGGTTCCGCTTCCTTGGCCTGTTTCTGGGTCCTCGGCACCACCCCCAGGAGTTGCAACAGCAGAAAGGCCGCAAAGGCCACCGGAATCAGGTAGCCGAGCCATGGGAGCCAAACGGAGAAGAGCAACAGCACGAGGCTCAGCCACAAGAGGCTGCAACCAACCAACGTCATGGCCCCCTTGAAACTGGCTTCTTCCGTCGCCTCCTGCAAGTCGAGCACGTAGGCACGCCGTCGTTCGACGCTTCGTCGCACGGCCTCATCCAACTCCAAGGCGCGAATGGCGTCTTGCCAACGAGGGGGCTGACTTTCGGTGCCGGCTTCGCCCATCGCCGATTCCACGCCGCTGGCGCGAGGCCGGAGTTTGCGTCGCCGCCAGTCGTCGAGCTTCTTCTCGACCACGTCCACCAAGGCAGCCCATGGGTGGAACGCACCGAACGATTCCCGCCGGATTTCCTCACCGCCGTTGTCCTTGGTCAACTGGCACGGCCCGGGCCAACCGTCGTCGAATACCAGTTCCGTGCGGCTGTTGGTCGTGACGCAGGCGATCCGTAAATACGCTCGGCCTTGCATCGGCAAGAACGAGGCTTGCCAAAGCAGGCCGGAAACAAAACGCCCCGACAACACCAAAGGGGCCGCGCCACTCAACTGCTCACTCGCAGCCAACGCCGACACCTCGGCAATTTCGCCGCCCAGGCGGCGCAGCACGTCCCAGCCCGGCAGATTGGCACGGTCGGCATCGCTTTCCAGGACAAAGCTTTCCGGCCAGCAACGCTCGAGGATGACAAGGCGAACGTGTGGCCCGAGCCAAGAGCCGACTCTTGGCCCCGGCGGCTCCCCTTCCGGCGATAGCGATTCGTTGACGAATTCCGTCAACCTCTGGAACCCCGGATGTAGTCCTTCCGGCAGCAGGGGCACGAGAAGCCGTTGCACATCCGTGGACAGCATAGCCATTTCGTGGCCGAGGTCCGCGGACGGATCGATGGGGTGAACACACAAAACGTGGTGTTCGGACTGAAGCGCCCGCCGGACTTGCTGACCGCGTTGTCCCAATCGGCCCGCAACGACGACCAAGTCAATCTCCGGATCGGCCAAAGCCTCTTCAGCATCGCTGATGCGGCGCGGGGCCAAGCCATCGCGCGCCAGCATGTCCATCGCCGCCGCCGGGCCGCAGTAGCTGGTCAAGGCGTGCCGTCCGGTTGCCGCCAAGGCACGGGCAACCGCTACGCCGTCCGCATGATCGCCGAGGAGGGCGAAACGCATGTCGCTGGAAAACTCAATGCTCGAAAGGGGCGGCTCGTTCGCCCCAACCCGCAGTCCAACGCGGCAGGCCGAGACCGCGAGGGCCACCGTTGGCAGGGCTGTTCGAGTGTGCCATAGGTCTTTTCGCGTCGGTCGTCTACCCGTCAGGCCCCCCTTCGAAAAATTAACGACTTGCGCCCCACTTGAACGGCCCTGCAACGGTTTCCCCGTCGTAGCGGGACGGCCTTGCTGAGCATGGGCAACGCTCGTAGAATCACTGCAAATAGACTACTGATGGCGGCGTAGCTCAGCCTGGTTAGAGCAGCGGCTTCATAAGCCGCGTGTCACTGGTTCAAATCCAGTCGCCGCTATTTCGTTTTCAAATACCGATCGAACCAGTCGGCGAAGATCTCCAGGTCCCGCTGGATATTGGGCCAGCCGTGGCCAGCACCTTTGCGGACAATCAACTCCGCCGGCACGCCAGCCTCTCGCAGCTTGGCAATCATGATTTCCGCTTGTTGGATCGGCACGAGCTTGTCGGCGTCGCCGTGGATGATGAGCGTCGGCGGGTCGTCCTTGGTCACGTGGTAGATGGGAGAAATCTTGCGGCCGATGGCCACGAATTTCTCTTCGTCAGTCACCGGCACGAAGGCCTTCACTTTGGGATCGAATTCCTGGAAGACGAAAGGCGCTTTGAAATTGGCCAACACGCCGCGGCCGAGGGCATCTTCTCCCGCTTTGCCATAATTGAGAAAATCGGTCGGCGGGTAGAAACACGCCACGGCCTGGACGCGACTCGATTGTCGATCCACGGGATCGGGCGCCTTGGGATTACCCGGTTCGCCGGCCGTTCCTTGCATCAACGACAGGTGTCCGCCGGCCGAGCCGCCCGTGATGCCGATCCGCTCCGGATCGATGCCGTATTGCTTGGCGTTAAATCGGATGAACCGTACCGCCCGGTGCATGTCGTCGAGGATTTCCGGGATCGAGAATTTCGGTTGGCTGCCATGGACCACGGCAAAGACCGTATAACCGCGCTTGAGGAACGGCTCGGGAAGCTTGGGGTTGATGGCAGCGTGGCTGGAGAACCAGCCGCCACTGACACACCAGATGATCGCGGCACCATTGGTCTTGGCCTTGGGCTGGAAAACATCCATGGTCAAGACGACGCCAAATTTGCGGCCGTAGATCACGTCTCGGATCCGGTTAAAGGAACCGTCGGCGGTGTCTTGCCCAAGCGCCGCTTGGGCAACAGTTAGACAAAGTATTGCCATCGCGTAGGGCATCCTGGTTCTCCGGCGTGGGTTTTGTTGTGGCCAGCTGATCGCCAAGTCCTGGCTGTCGTATCAGGCAAACCCTATCTTTCATCCGGCCGCCGTGGCCGTGCGCATCGGGGTTGGCACGATCCGTATCAGGTTTGCAAGCGCCGACGCATCTCCGCCGCGACTTCAGCAATCGGTAAGCGTTCTTGCTTGAGAGTATCCCGGTCGCGGAGCGTTACTGTTTGGTCCACGAGTGTTTGCCCGTCGATCGTGAAGCACCACGGCGTCCCAATTTCGTCCTGCCGGCGATAGCGGCGGCCAATGGCGCCGCCGTCGTCGTAGAAAACGTTCCAGTGCTGTTTCAGTTCACGATACAATTTTTGGGCGATCTCCGGCATCCCCTCCTTGTTGACCAACGGCAGGATCGCGGCCTTGATCGGCGCCAAGCGAGGATGGAACTTCATAACGACTCGGTCTTGCAGCACCCCTTTTTCGTCCGGTGCTTGGTCTTCGCAATACGCTTCACATAAGACGGCCAGCGTGAAGCGGTCCGCCCCGGCCGAAGGCTCGATGACGTGAGGCACATACCGATACGGCAGCTTCGATTTCGCCTCTTGTTCTTTCTTTTTGTCGCCGCCGTAGATCGATTTATCGGCCTTGGCCCACAGCTCTTCCTCGAA
The DNA here is from genome assembly GCA_025056835.1 of Gemmataceae bacterium. Classification (GTDB taxonomy): domain Bacteria; phylum Planctomycetota; class Planctomycetia; order Gemmatales; family Gemmataceae; genus JANWVS01. Next base: position 3,387 of record JANWVS010000059.1, read on the forward strand.
ATACGTCAGGTCTTTACCGCTGTGCTTCATGTGTTGGGTCAGGTCATAGTCGCCCCGGTGGGCCACGCCTTCCAGCTCTTGCGGTTCGCTGGAGAAGGGAAACAAGTATTCAATGTCGGTCGTGCCGATCGAATAATGAGCGAGTTCTTCGCGGCCTTGCTCGCGCGGCCGCAGCTTGTCGGATTTGATACCGAGCTTGACATACCACGCCTTGCGAACGTCGCGCCAGTATTCGTACCACTTCATCGATTCGTCGGGATGGCAGAAGAATTCGATCTCCATCTGCTCGAATTCGCGCGAGCGGAAGGTGTAGTTGCGCGGATTGATCTCGTTGCGAAACGCCTTGCCGATCTGGGCGATGCCGAAGGGCAATTTGAGCCGCGTGCTGTCCAGCACGTTCTTGAAATTGACAAAGATCCCCTGAGCGGTTTCCGGTCGGAGGTAGACCTTGTTTTCTTCCGACTGAATGGCGCCGGCGTGGCTCTCGAACATTAAGTTGAAGGCCCGCGGCTCCGTGAGCGCCGCTGCCGTGTGGCAAATGGGACACGGCTTGACGCCGCTGGCATAGGATGCACCCACGAGCGGCTCAAGAACGCAGTCGAAATCATACCGCTCCGCCTCGGCGACGTGTTCCCTGCCCCGCGCCCGAAAAAAGATGCCCTGGGATGCAAACGCCGACTCGCTGCCGCCGTCGACCGTGTAGTTTTTGAAGGCGATGACGTTGTTTTTCTGCCCGTAGGCGCGAACGGCGCCCTCGGCCTGAGCGATTACGCTGCCTTCGTCGAGTTGAACCGCCACGGTGGTGGACCGTGCTGCCGCGGCAATCGTCGGCTTGGCCCGCTGGTTTTCGACCTCGGCGCGATTCGTCACCGTGCCGCGCGGCCAGATCGTGACGAGCCAAACCTTGTCGGCCCGAAACAACTTCTTGCACCCCTCCTTGGTGCAAGCGACCATCGGATCTTGAAACCCGGCGGCATGGCCGCTGGCAACCCACACCTTGGGATTCATGATGATTGAGCAGTCCACGCCGACCATCTGGATTTCTTGCCCGTCGGGTCCCGGAGGCGGGTTGCGGACCATGTCCTGCCACCAGGCGTCCTTGATGTTCTTCTTCAGCTCCACGCCGAGCGGTCCGTAGTCCCAGAAGCCGTTGATTCCGCCGTAGATTTCGCTGGATTGAAAGATGAAGCCGCGGCGCTTGCATAGGGCGACGAGTTTCTCCATGTCCATGGCGTATCGATCCTTGGCTGACAGTGGCGTCCTTGGCCGGCGCGGACCGAGCGACCTACCTCGCCCGGACAACGCAGCGCTATGCTTTCTGTTCTATTTCACCCGACGGCGTTTGACGACGCTGCGGCTCGCGCCACGGCAATCGCAGCGAGTTGCCCACCACGGAAAGCGAGCTGAGCGTCATGGCCGCTGCGGCCCACGTCGGCGGTATCCACCCCACGGCGGCGAACGGAAGGGCCAGCATATTGTAAACCAGTGCGAGCGCCAGGTTGGAGCGAATCGTGCCTACCGTGGCCCGGCTCAAGGCCCACGCCTCGGCCAAGAGACGCAAATCGCTGCGAACGATGGTGACGGCAGCACTAGCCATGGCAAGCTCGGCTCCGCAACCCAAGGCGATACCGACGTCGGCCTGAGCCAGCGCTGGGGCGTCATTGATGCCGTCGCCCACCATGGCCACCGAGCTCCCCTCCGCTTGCAAACGATGGATGACCGCTTGCTTGTCGGCCGGCAGCAGATCTGCCGACACCTCGTCGATGCCCACTTGTTGCGCAACGGCCGCAGCAGTGGTGCGACTGTCCCCTGTCAGCATGAGGATGCGTATGCCCATTTTCCGCAACCGAGCCATCGCTTCGCGGGCCTCCGCCCGGGGTGCATCGCCAACACTGACCACACCCAACAACGTAACATCCCGCGCCAGGCCGATCGCCGTCGCGCCCTCGTTCCGAAGCCTTTCGAACACCGGCGCCGCCGCCGAGACAGGGATGCCGTGCTCGTGCAGCAATCGCGCGCTGCCGAACAGGTACGCGGCGCCCCCGATGCGGCCGCGCACCCCTTGCCCGGGAAGCGCCTCGAAATCTTCCACGGTGGCGAGCACCAGGTTTCGCCGCTGCGCTTCCGCGATGAAAGCAGCAGCGAGCGGATGCTCGCTGGCTTGCTCCAGACTCGCAGCCAAGCGAAGCAGCTCCGCCGGCGATAGACCGTCGTGTACAGGAAGCGCTTCCTGAACGCGCGGTTTGCCTTCCGTCAGCGTCCCGGTCTTGTCGATCACGAGCACGTCGGCCCGACAGAGTTTTTCCAAGGCCTCGGCGTTCTTGACAAGGATACCCGCGCGAGCGCCCCGACCGATGCCGACCGTCAGGGCCAGGGGCGTCGCCAATCCCAAGGCGCACGGGCAAGCGATGATCAACACCGCCACGGCATGAATAAATCCCTTGGCCAACGCCGCTTCGCCGCCCCACATTCCCCAAGCCAGGAAAGTCGTACTGCTGACGGCGACCACAACCGGCACCAACGCCGCCGACAATCGATCCACCAGTCTCTGAATCGGCGGCCGGCTGCGCTGGGCAGCGCTGACCAGGGCGGCCATTTGCGCCAGAAACGTCTCCGCTCCGATCCGTTCCGTGCGAACCAACAGCGTCCCGGTCCCGTTGAGGCTGCCGGCGACGACGCGGCTGCCCGGTCCTTTCACCGCTGGCAGCGGCTCACCGGTCAGAAGCGCCTCGTCCACCGTGCTGCTGCCTTGAACAACAACGCCATCGACGGCCACCTTCTCGCCCGGCCGAACGCGCACCACGTCTCCCACCTGAATGAGATCCAGTGGGAGATCATCTTCGCGGCCGTTAGGTAAAACGAGTCGGGCGGTCTTGGGCGCCAGGCTGGCAAGTTGGCGAATTGCGCTGGTCGTGGCCCGCCGCGCTCTTCCCTCGAGGACTTGCCCCAACAGCACCAGCACCACGATCATGACGGCCGACTCAAAATACAACTCCACCGTCCCATGATGCCCGCGAAAACCGGCAGGAAACCAAGCCGGCGCAAAGACCGCGACGGTGCTGTAAACGTACGCCGCCCCAACGCCGAGGCAGATCAACGTAAACATGTTGGGGCTGCGATGGCGGAGCGAGACAGCGGCACGCACAAAGAGCGGCGCCGCGCTGTAGAGCATCACGGGCGTTGCCAGGATGAATTGCCAATAGGCGCTGGAGCGCGGCGACCACGGCTGCCGCGGCAACAGCATCTCGCTCATCGTCAGGGCCAAAAGCGGCACCCCCAGGGCCGCACCGATCCAGAAACGGCGCGTCAAGTCGATCTGTTCGGCGTCGGCCGCGTCATCGGTAGCCGCACCCCACGGCTCCAGCGCCATGCCGCACTTGGGGCAGGCGCCGGGGCGAGCGCTGGCCACGTCCGGATCCATGGGGCAAACATACAGGTCTGCATCCTGCCGTGTCTGATCGGGCGGCATGACGTCGAGCTGCGCTGAGCCGGAAAGGAAACGGCGCGGGTCGCCGCGAAACTTTTCCAGGCAGTGTCGGTGGCAAAAGTAGTAGACGGTGCCTTCGTAGCTCATCGAACCGGCGGCGCGGGCCGGGTCGATGGTCATGCCGCAGACGGGATCGGTAGCGCTGGCCATGGTTCCTGAGGCAGGGCAAGCGGGGGAGTCTACGACGCGCGGAACAGGGCGGCCGGCTTCGCGGGCGGATCCCACCGAAGTCTTGCGTATGGCGGCAGCGGCAACGCGGCAAGCAAAGGCGGCGTCGATGTTAAAAGACCAGCGGCTATACTGCCAGCATGACCTCGTCAAGCCAAGCGACTCGTCCCGACGACATGAGCCTCGTGTGGCTCGAAACTCCGCTCGGCCCGTTGCTGGCGGGAGCCGCAGAAGAGGGGATCTGTTTGCTCGCCTATCCCACGCACCAGGGATTGTCGCCAACTCGAGCGAAGCGGCCGCCGCCGACCTTGTCAGGGTCCCCCCGACAGCGCGCGCATTTGACGAGGTTGGCAGACGAATTGAGGCAATACTTCGCAGGGCACTTGCGGCAATTCACTGTGGCCGTGCATCTGGCGGGAACACCGTTTCAAATGCGCGTCTGGCGTGAATTGTTGCGTATCCCCTACGGCGCCACACGGTCGTACGCGGAGATTGCTCAACGAATCGGCCGACCGGGAACACAACGCGCCGTCGGTCGCGCCAACGGGCAAAATCGCATCGCCATTGTGATTCCGTGCCACCGGGTCGTTCCGAAAGGAGGCAAGCTGGGCGGCTACAGCGGCGGAGCGTGGCGAAAGCAACTGCTCCTTGACCTGGAACAAGGTCGAGCGGCGGCGGTAAATCGGCAATCCGAACCGAGGGCCGACTCGTCTTTTGTGGTGAACCAACAAGGTGTCTTGCGAGGTCTCGAACCATGAAATTCGGTCGTTACTTGCTCATTGGCCTAACGGTCGCGCTGGCCGAGCTGGTTTTTGTCGGTGCCGGCGAATCTCCCAAGCAACCGTCCCGACCCGAAGTGGAAGTGGTTTTCTGCCTGGACACAACGGGAAGCATGGGCGGCCTGATCGACGCCGCCAAGAAGAAAATCTGGTCGATTTGCAACCAGATCGCCAGCGGCACGCCGACGCCGCACGTCAAGGTCGGCCTGGTGGCCTACCGCGACCGCGGCGATGAATACGTCACGAAGGTGTTCGATCTGACCGACGATCTCGACGGCGTCTACGCCAACCTGATGAAGTTGCAGGCCAACGGCGGCGGCGACCTCCCCGAAAGCGTCAATGAAGCATTGCACGATTCCGTCACCAAGATCAAATGGTCAAGGAACAAGAAGACTCTCAAGCTGATCTTCCTCGTCGGCGACGCTCCGCCGCACATGGACTATCCCGACGACGTGAAGTATCCGGAGACGTGCAAGCTGGCGGTGGCCAACGACATCATTATCAACACGATTCAATGCGGCCGCGACGTCGCGTGTGCCAAGTACTGGAAAGAGATATGCCGTCTGGCCGAAGGCTCCTACGTCCAGATCGATCAAAGCGGCGGTCCTGTCGTAACCGTGACGACGCCCTTCGACAAGGAGTTGGCGGAAATCAATCGCGAACTAACCCGAAGCACCCTCGTCTTCGGGCAGCGTGAGGCTCAGGCGGAAGGAAGGGCCAAACAAGCGGCCGGGGCGGGCTTGGCAGCCAGCGCCGCAGCGGACCGGGCGGCGTTTAGCGCCCGCACCGGGGGCGGTACCGCC